>DATFDN010000283.1:0-4127 GCA_035252035.1 Acetobacteraceae bacterium
GCGAGACTATCCAATGTAACGTCTAGGCCGATGGGTGCGACAACCTGGCAAGGGAGAGGGTAGGGCGGAAAAGCGCGGCGCATTCCGCCGCCAAACCAGCAGCGCATCGGTGGACGGCGGGATACGCTGTCGCTATCCCGCCCTTCGCGCTGCGGCGGGCGGGGGTCAGTTTCGCAGCTCGGGAATGATCCACAGCGGCCGCTCGCCGCGCGCCACGCGCTGCACGTTGTCAAAGGCGTTGCGGAAGCGGGTGTACTGGTTGTCCCAGGTCGGACCGGCGAAGTGTGGGGTCAGGATGACGTTGTCCAGGCCGAACAGCGGATTGTCCGCCGCCGGCGGCTCCTGGTCGAAGACATCGAGCCCGGCGCCGGCGATGACGCCGCCGGTCAATGCCGCGTGCAGCGCCGCCTCGTCCACGACCGGCCCACGGCAGGTGTTGATGAGATAGGCGCTCGGCTGCATCAGGCGCAGCTCGGCCGCCCCGATCATGTGCCGCGTCAGCCTGGTCAGCGGAACGTGCAGCGAAACGACGTCGGAGTCGCGCAACAGCTCGCCCATCAGCCGGAAGCGGACCCCGAGCTGATCCGCCTCGTCCTCGCTCAGGCGCGCGATGTCGTAATACTGGACATTCATCCCGAACGCGCGCGCCAGCCGCGCCACCTTCTTGCCGATCGTGCCGAGGCCGATGATCCCGAGCGTCCGCCCGTGCAGCTCGAACAGCCGCACGCTCGCGATGTCGTTGCCGCGCCAGCGCCCCGAGACCACCATGCCGTGCTGCCAGGCGAGACGCCGGCAGACCGCGAGCATGAGCATCAGCGCGTGCTCGGCGACCGCGACCGCGTTCGCGCCGCCATTGTTGCACACCGGCACCTGGGCGCGGCGTGCCGCCTCGATGTCGATGCGGTCATAGCCGGCGCTGAGGAGCTGCAAGAGCTTGAGCCGAGGCGCGGCGCGGAAGAAGGCGTCATCGGTGGGGAACTCGCCCAGGCCGATGAGGTACTCGGCCTCCCCTATCGCGGCGCGGAATTCAGGCGTGTTGGGACGGGCGGTGACGACGTCGAATCCAGCCGGGGCGAGTTCCCGCATCACCTCCGTCGCGTTCAGCGGGTTATCGACGACGAGGACTTTGGATGGCATCGCTTCCCTCCCGGCAAGTCGCCGGCCGAGCCTATCCGCCGCCCGGCACCCGCGCCAAGTGCCGCCGGACGCTACGCGGCCTCCCCGCCCATGCTTGGGTCCGCCTGCACGTCGTCGCCGGTCGCGCTCTCGGCGGCGTGGCGCGTGCGCGCGTCCTCCAGGTCGAGCTCCCGCTCGATGCGCCGGCGGGCCTCGTCGGTGACGCCGTCCCGCGCGTAGAGCTGGGCCAGCGCGCGGCGCTCCGCCTCGATGAGCTGAAGCTGGAGCGCCGCCACGTCGGCGACCGGACTGCCGGGCACGGTCTCGTCGGCCGTGCCCACGAACTCCGCCCGGCGCTCTTGGTGCAGCTCCCGCAATATCCTGGCAGCCTCCGGGAACGCCCCTTCGCGCTCGACGGCGTCGAGACGGGCCAGCACCGCGTCGATGCCCGCGATCCGGGCCTCGACCTCGCGGCGCTTCGCCTCGGCCGCCTCCGCGCGCCCCGCGTCGGCGAGCCCCAGCCACACGATCACCCACGGGAGCGCCGTGCCCTGGCCAACCAACGTCACCAGGATCACGCAAAACGTGGCGAACAGGACCAGATCGCGATCCGGGAACGGCGCCGCACCGGCCACGAGGGGGATGGAGAGCGCCGCGGCAACCGAGACCCCGCCGCGGATGCCCGTGAAGCCGATCATGAATGGAAGCTGCCACGGCGGCAGTGGATCGCGGGCGCGCAACCTGGCCGAGGCCCAGCGCGGCAGGTACGTGGCGGGGAACACCCAGACGAAGCGCACCAGGACCACCACGGCGCTGGTGAGGAGTCCCGCCCACACCAGCCGCCTCCAGTCGCCGTCCGTGATTCCGGAAGCGACGACATGCGCCTGTAGCCCGGTCAGCAGGAACATCACTCCTTCAATCAGGTAGACGACCAGGCCCCAAACGAAAAAGCCCTGCAGCCGCGTCGCGGGTGCGATGAAGCGCGGGCCGTTCCAACTGACATACAGCCCCGCCGCGACGGTCGCGAGCACCCCGGAGCCGTGCAGCAGGTGCGGCGGCCAGAACGCCACGTACGGCGTGAGCAGCGCGAGCACGATCTCCACCTGCGGATCGCAGACCAGGTAGCGCATCCGCAGCAGCCCCCAGCCCACGCACAGGCCCCAGGCCATTTCGCCGCCGACGATCACCACGAAGCTGAGGGCGGCGTCCGTGATGGAGACCCCGCCCTTGACCACGGCCGCCACCGCGAAGCTGAACAGGATGAGCGCGGTGGCGTCGTTCACCAGGCCCTCGCCCTCCAGCACGGTCAGCACGCGCGAGGGCACCGCGAGGCGGCGCGCGATCGCCATTGGCGCCACGGAGTCGGGCGGCGACACGACGGCCCCGAGCACGAAGCCGAGCGCCCAGGAGAGGCCGAACAGGATGTGCGTCGCGGCCGCGACCGCCGCCGCCGTGAACAGCACGCATCCGACCGCGAGCAGCAGGATCGGGCGCAAGTTGGACCGGAAGCCGCGCCAGCTCATGCCCACGCCCGACGAATAGAGCAGGGGCGGGAGCAAGAGCAGCAGGACCAGTTCGGGGTCGATCGTGACGCGCGGCAGCCCCGGCACGAACGCCAGGGCCACGCCCAGCACGACGAGCAGGATCGAGTGCGGAACCCACAGCCGCCGCGCGACGACGGCCGCGAAGGCGGTGATGGCGACGAGCACGAAACCGAGGGCGAGTTCGAACGGCATGGGCTTCTATTACCGGAGGCGTGGCCCGCCGACTCCCTCTCCTCCCCGGGGGGCGGAGAGGGAGCTACGCCTACCTCGCCAACAACTGCTCCGCCAACGTCGCCCAGTAGGACGCGCCGATCGGCAGGATCGCGTCGTTGAAGTCGTACCGCGGGTGATGCAGCATCGGGTCGGCGTTGCCGCGCCCGCCCCCCAACATGATGTAGCTGCCCTGCTTGGCTTGCAGCATGAAGGCGAAATCCTCGCCGCCCATCGTCGGGTTGCGCAAAGGCTCGACGCGCTGCTCGCCAGCCACCGCGCGGGCCGCGTCCAGTGTCAGCCGCGTCGCCTCCGGATCATTGACGGTGGCGGGATAGGCGCGGGTGAACTCCACCTCGGCGGTCGCGCCGAAGCTCTCGGCGATTCCCTTGGCCAGCCGGCACACGCCCGCCTCCAGCATGTCGCCGATCGCGGGGTTGAACCAGCGCGCGGTGCCCTTCATGCGCACCGTCTCCGGGATCACGTTGTAAGTGTGCCCGCCATTGATGTGGCCGATGGTGACGACGCCGGCCTCCGCCGGGTCGATGCTGCGCGCCACGATGGTCTGGAGCGCGGTCACGATCTGCGCGGCGACGACGATCGGATCGATCCCCTGGTCGGGATGCGCGCCGTGCGAGCCCTTGCCGGTGACGGTGATCTCGATGTTCGCCACCGCCGCCATGATCGGCCCCTCGCGCCAACGGAAGGTTCCGGCCGGTACCGCGGGCCAGTTGTGCATCCCGAACACGCGCTGCATCGGGCAGCGGTCGAACAAGCCCTCCCGGACCATGATCTCGCCGCCGCCGAGGTTCTCCTCGGCGGGCTGGAAGATCACGTACACCGTGCCGTCGAAGTTGCGCGTCTCGGCGAGGTACTTCGCCGCGCCCAGCAGCATCGTCGTGTGCCCGTCGTGGCCGCAGGCGTGCATCACGCCCGGCGTGCGGGAGGCGTAGTCGAGCCCCGTCGCCTCCTCGATCGGCAAGGCGTCCATGTCGGCGCGCAGCCCGATCGCGCGCGCGCTGTCGCCGCCGCGCCCGCGGATCACGCCGATGACCCCGGTGCGGGCGATGCCCGTGATGACCTCGTCGACGCCGAACTCGCGCAGCTTCGCTTGCACGACGCCGCTGGTGCGGACCTCCTGGAGCGACAGCTCGGGATGGGCGTGCAGGTCGTGGCGCCAGGCAGTCATCTCCTCGTGAAAGTCGGCGATACGGTTGATGATCGGCATGGTTCAGGCTCCGGCGTGGCCATCCCTGT
>DATFDN010000284.1:0-22303 GCA_035252035.1 Acetobacteraceae bacterium
AGCTGCAATAGACGATCCGTTCCGCCCCGGCCGCCTGAGCGGCGCGCAGCAGCGCCACAGTGCCATCGACATTGGCGCGCAGCATCGTCTCCGGGTTCGGCACCCAGATGCGGTAATCGGCGGCAACGTGGAAAACTTGCCGGCAGCCAGCGGCGGCGCGCGCCAGACTCGCCGGGTCGGTTAGGTCGCCCACCACCGGCTCGGCACCCTCTAGCCCGCTCAGGTTCCGTCGGTCGCTGGCCGGGCGGACCAGCAACCGCAGCCTATGTCCGCGCGCCGCGAGGGCACGCGCCACCGCCGAGCCGACAAAGCCCGTCACGCCCGTCACCAGCGTCGGTTCGCTCGCCTGTGCCACCGCATGCCCCGTTCTTGGTTGGTCGTGTATAGCCGTATGGCCGCGCGCCGGTGTAGAGCCGAGATGCGGCACGAACCCGAGCGCGGAAGGTCTTTCGACGGTGAAGAAGCTTTCGATCGCGCTCGCCTTATTCGGCCTGCTCCTGGCCACGGTGCTAATCGGCTCGTTCGGGTTCCATACCGTGACCAGCGCCATCGGCCGCGCGGGATGGTCCGGTTTCGCCCTGATCTGTGCCTGGCAGATGGTCATTTTCCTGCCCCTGGGCCTTGGATGGGACCAGATCGGCCGCGCCCGCACGATCCACCGCCCGCTTCTTTTTCTATGGGGCCGCATGGTGCGCGACGCCTCCGCCAATTGTCTGCCCTTCTCGCAACTAGGCGGATTTGTCTTCGGCACGCGGGCGGTGATGCTGCATGGCCTGTCCTGGCCGGTTGCGACCGCCACGATGATCGTCGATATCACCGCCGAGTTCCTGGCCGAACTCGCCTTCATCGGCATCGGCCTCTCTATCCTGCTCGCCCGCGTGCCGAAGGCGGATCACATCGCCGTGCCAATCGAGGTCGGCCTGGGGCTGCTGATCCTTGGCGCGATCGTGTTTGTCGGATTGCAGCGTGGCGCCGCGCCGCTGTTCGCCCGTGTAGCCGAGCGCATCGTGGGTCGCCGGGTGCATGGCGCCCGTCAGCGCCTGGAGGCGCTGCACGCGGAGATGATGGCGATCTACAGCCACGCCGGGCGGCTGTTCGCGAGTTTCGTGCTGCATCTGCTCGGATGGCTGGCCAGCGGATTCGCCGATTGGATCGCCTTCCACGCCCTCGGCGTGCCGATCGACGTGGATGCCGCGCTCGCCATTGAGGCGCTGCTCTCCGGCATCGCCGCGGCCGCCTTCCTCGTGCCGGTGAACGCCGGCATCCAGGAAGCGAGCTACGCCGGGTTCGGCGCGCTGTTCGGTGTGCCAGCCGAGATGTCGCTCGCTGTCTCGCTGATCCGCCGCGCGCGCGACGTGACGGTGGGCGTGCCGATCCTGCTGGTCTGGCAACTTTTCGAGGTTAGGCGGCTGCGCGCGATGCCGGAGTCGGCCTGAGGACGGGCCGCCGTTCCTGCGCGAAAGGTCTTTGCAACCCTCCCGCTCCGGTCTTGGCGCCTTCTCGGTCAGCCGGGCGCACTGGTCGCCGTTCATTCCGCCCAACACGGGGAAATTCGGTCACTTCGGTTGGAACGGCATCCTGCGCGGCGCCTCGGTGGTGTTTTTCGCCTATATCGGCTTCGACGCGGTCTCGACCGCGGCGCAGGAGGCGCGGTTGCCGCAGCGGGACATGCCCATCGGCATCCTGGGATCGCTGCTCATCTGCACCTTGCTCTATATCGGCATGGCGCTGGTAATGACCGGGATCGTGCCCTATCCGAAGCTCGGCGTCGCCGATCCGGTCGCGGTGGCCATTGATGCGACCGGCATCGGCTGGCTCGCGGTGCTGGTGAAGTTCGCGGCCCTTGTCGGGCTGACCACGGTGATCTTCGTGCTGCTGTTCGGCCAGGCGCGCATCCTGTTCTCCATGGCGCGGGACGGCTTGTTGCCCGCGTTCTTCAGCGCGGTCCATCCGCGCTTTCGCACGCCGCTGGCGAGCCAGGCCCTGATCGGCGCGATCGTCGCGGTGGTCGCGGGCGTGTTCCCGATCGGCTTGTTGGGCGAAATGGTCAGCATCGGGACGCTGTTCGCCTTCCTGCTGGTCTGTCTTGCCGTGATCCAGTTGCGCCGGAGCCGCCCGCGCGTCCATCGCCCGTTCCGCACTCCGGCCGTGCCCTGGGTGCCGCTGTTCGGGATCGGCTTCTCGCTGCTGTTGATGATCGGTTTGCCTCTGGCCACTTGGCTGAGGCTGGCCGTATGGCTGGTGATCGGGTTGGTGATCTATTTCGGCTATGGGCACCGTCACAGCGTCGTGGCGAAAGCCTAAGCTGGCTCAGCTCTGGCGCGCTCGCAACAGGGCCTGCCGGAGCAGCACCAGGCGATCATTGCCCCAGAACAACCGCTCGCCAGCGATGAAGGTCGGCACCCCAAACACACCGCGCCGCGACGCCTCCTGCATCACGCGGTTTCGTTGTGTTTGCGTCTCCGGATCATCCAGCACATCGGCAAACCGGTTCTGGTCTAATCCGGCGCCGACGGCGCGCGCGATGCACACGGCGCGATCCACCGCGGGCAGGTCGTCGGCGAAGACGGCGCGGAACAGGGCTCGCGCGTACGCCTCGGCGGCGCCGAGCTGGCGCGCGGCCGTGCAGGCGAGCGAGAGCAGGTCGGAATCAAGCGCGAGCCGGCCATGCGGCTCGTGGAAAGGAACGCCATAGAACTCCGCCCAAGCCTCGGCGTCGCGCTGCCGATAGGCCCAGTCATACTGACCCGTGCCGTTCGGGGTGGCGAACGGATTGTCCCCGCGCGTCGCGATAAGCCTGGCGCTGTCCACGGCGAGCCAATTGAATTGCGCGCCCGTCTCGCTGCCCAGCGCGGCAAGCTGCGTCGCCGCGAGATAAGAATAGCGGCTGCCCGCGCCAAAATAGAAATCGACGGTCAAGAGCGCCCGCGCCCCCGGCCGGAATCACACATTGAACCGGAACAGCAGTACGTCACCATCCCGCACCACGTAGTCCTTTCCCTCCACCCGCATCTTCCCCGCGTCTTTCGCCCCGGCCTCGCCCTTGCAGGCCACGTAATCGGCATAGGCGATCGTCTCGCACGCGATGAAGCCACGCTCGAAGTCGCCATGAATCACGCCGGCGGCCTGCGGCGCCTTGGTTCCGTTCGTAATGGTCCAGGCGCGCGCCTCCTTGGGGCCGACGGTGAAGAAGGTGATCAAACCCAGCAGGTCGTAGCCGGCGCGGATCACGCGGTCTAGGCCGCTGTCCCCCAGGCCGAGCCCGGCCAGGAACTCGCCACGATCCTGCTCGGCGAGCTGCGCCACCTCGGCCTCAATCGCGGCGGAGATGACGACGCTGCGCGCCCCTTCGGCCGACGCGCGCGCTGCGACACGCGCGGAGAAGGCGTTGCCGGAGGCCGCGGACGCCTCCTCGACATTGCAAACGTAGAGCACCGGCTTGGAGGTCAGCAGTTGCAGCCGCCGCACTGCCTCGGCGTTTTCGGGCGTGACCATCGTCCGTGCCGGGCGGCCGGCTTGCAAGGCAGCAAGGATCGGCTCCATCAGCGCGAGCTGCGCGATGGCCTCCTTGTCGCCGCCGCGCGCCTTCTTCTGCGCCGAAACAAGCCGCTTCTCCAGGCTTTCGAGATCGGCCAGCATCAGCTCCGTTTCCACCGTCTCCGCGTCGCGCACCGGATCGATGCCGCCCTCCACATGGGCGATGTCGGCATTCTCAAAGCAGCGCAGCACATGAATGATCGCATCCACCTCGCGGATATTGGCCAGGAACTGATTGCCCAGGCCCTCCCCACGTGACGCGCCACGCACCAGGCCGGCTATATCGACGAACTCCAGGCTGGTCGGGACGATCCTCGCGGACTTGCCGATCGCGGCGAGTGTGTCGAGCCGGTGGTCCGGCACGGCCACGCGGCCGACATTTGGTTCGATCGTGCAGAACGGGTAATTAGCCGCCTGCGCCGCCGCCGTCGCGGTCAGCGCGTTGAACAGCGTGGACTTGCCCACGTTCGGCAAACCCACGATCCCGCAGTTAAAGCCCATTATTTCCCGCTCTCGCGCGCCAGCAGCGCCACTTTGGTCATGAAATCCTCTGGCCTCGCTTGGGTCAGCAGCGGCGCCGCCTCGGCCACCGCATCCAGCATCGCGACCACCCAGGCGCGGTCGTCCTTACCGAAATCCCCCAACACGTGGCCCAGCACACGCTCCTTCGATCCCGGATGGCCAATCCCAAGCCGCACGCGCCAGTACTCGGGCGAACCCAGGATACGATCCATGCTGCGCAGCCCATTATGCCCCGCCGCGCCGCCGCCGCGTTTGACCCGCACCTTGCCGGGCGCGAGATCCAACTCGTCGTGAAAGGCGGTGATCGCCTCCGTCGGCAGCTTGTAAAACGCCGCCGCCGCCTGCACGCTCCGCCCTGAGTCGTTCATATAGGTCATTGGCTTCAGCGCGATCACTTTCTGTTCGCCGACGGTGCCCTCCGCCGCCAGTCCCTTGAACCGGTTGCGCCACGGCCCGAAGCCGTGACGCTGAGCGATCACGTCGATGGCCAGGAAGCCGATATTGTGACGGTTCCGGGCCTGCCCCGGCTCCGGATTGCCGAGACCGACCCAAAGCAGCATCGGAGAGGCGGACCCGGTTCGGACTACTTCTTCTTGCCGCCGCCCTTCGCCGCGGCAGGCGCCCTGGCCGGAGCCGCCCTGGCGGGAGCGGCGGCCGCCGGAGTGGGCGTGCCTGGCTCGACGGAGGCAACTTCGGCCGCCTTCGCCGGTGGCGCGACCGTCACGATGACGAAGTCGCGGTCGGTGATGACTGGACGCACACCCTCGGTGCCCTTCAGGTCGGTCCAGCGCACGTTGTCGTTGAACTCGAGCCCGGTCAGATCAGCGACGAACTGCTCCGGGATCTGTTCGGGGTCCGCCAGCACCTCCACCGCATGGCGCACCACGTTCAGCACGCCGCCCCGCTTGATGCCGCCCGACAGCGCCTCGTTCTCGAAGCGCACGGGCACTGTGACGCGAATGCGCTCGCCGGGCGCGAGGCGCTGGAAATCCACGTGCTGCGGCTGGTCGCTGACGGGATGGTATTGCACGGCGCGGATCAGGGCGCGCGTGCTCGCGCCGTCGGCCTTGATGTCATAGACGCGCGACTGCCAGCCCGGCCGCTGCAACTCACGCAGCACCTCGCGGGGGTCCAGAGCGATGATTGCCGGGGCTTGGTGGGCGCCATAGATGACCGCGGGAACCTTGCCCGCCCGCCGGGTCGCGCGCGCCGCCCCCTTGCCGGCCCGCGCGCGCACCTCGGCCTGCATCGCCACGAGATTGGCCATGATCCGCTGCTCCTAGAAATGCCAAGCGCCGGCCTCTAGGGGTGCCGGCGAAGGCGCGGCGTGTAGCGTAAGGAGCGACAAACAGCAAGGGAGGACGCGGCCAGCGGATTTCCCCTTAGTAAACATGGGCGCCGCTCCAGGCCCAGCGAGCCGCCTGCCAATTCCTCAGCCACGCGACTGCGGCGTTTCGCCCCCGCTCCTTCAGCCGCGTAAGAAAGGTCGACGAGGTGTCAAGGGGGCTCTCGCGGGCCAGCGCGGGCACCGCGTCCTCGGCGGCGATCGTGTGTATATGTAGTCCAAGCAGCTTTCGGCACAGCTTGGAGCGGGCCGCGCCCTGGCCCACGCATGACCGGCGCAACGCCGCGATGGATTCCTGCTCCTTGAGCAGGGGCGTATTGAAGGCCATCGCGCGCACGCGTTGCGCGATTTCGTAGGAAGACTGGGGCACGCCGTCCGCAGCATCAGGAAGAAGCCGTACCAGCAAGACGTCCCGTGCGTCGGTATCCAGAACCAATTGGCGCAGCGGCGGATTAGCGCTATACCCGCCGTCCCAATAAGCCTCCCCGTCGATTTCGACGGCTTGGTGCATGAAGGGCAGGCAGGCCGAGGCAAGCACATGGTCCACGCTGATCTCGGTCTCGCGGAACAGGCGCGCCTGCCCATCGCGGACCCGCGTCGCGGCGATCAGCAGGCGTATGGGCGAGGCGGATTGTAGTTGCGCGAAATCCACCTCATCCAACAAAATGTCGCGGAGAGGGTCGATCCCAAGCGGATTGAACTGATAGGGCGAGGCCAGCACCGGGCTGCCGAGCGCCGCCGCCGCGGCGTGGGCGACGGAGCTGCCGGAGAGCGGCCCAACAAGACTTACCCGTTCCCAGAACCGCCGGAGCTTGCGCTGCGCGGCTTGGGGGCCGCCCTCGGCCAAGCCTGCCGCGAGGACGACAGCGTTGACTGCTCCCGCACTGGCGCCGCTCACCATGTCAAGTTGGAGCGCCTTCTCTTCGAGAAGCCGGTCGAGCACGCCCCATGTGAAGGCACCGAAGGAGCCACCGCCTTGCAGCCCGAGGGAGAGGCCCCGAGTAGATTCAGTCATATGCATTACGCGAACATCCCTCTTCGGCTCAGAGCCCTATAGGGTAGTACCCATGGCCTTTGCTGCAACGCAGCATGATGTGAGCTATGAAGGTGTGGAGTCGCACCCGTTGGAGGAAATGGCGTTCGGGTGAGGCAAGCCACCATAGGAGTGACAGGTAGCATGACCACCAACCCGCTGGACGACAGCGATCCCGCGCGCGAGGCGCGCATCCGCGAGCGGGCCTATCTTCTTTGGGAGGCGGATGGCCGTCCCGAGGGCCGCGCCGATGAGTTTTGGGAGCGCGCGCGCGAGCTGATCGGCATGGAGGAGAGCGCCGGCGCGGGGCTCCTGCCCAACCCGATCACCCATCCCAACACGCTGACCGGTTATCCCGAAGGAGTCGAGGAAGCACAGATTCAGGAGAATCTGGGCGAGTTCCCCGACCGCATGGCCGATCAAGGCGAGTGGCAACAGACCCCGACGGCGGTCCGCAGCCCGCGTGGCAAGCGCAAGACGGCGCAGAAAGCCCAACGCAGCGGTCCACCGAAGCCGGCTGGGTCCACATGAGCCCGTCCTGCTGATCCGATGCTCAGCCCGGTGATCCTCGAGGAGGCCGCGACCTTGCTCGATGCGTGCCGCGCGCGCGGCGTGCTGCTCGCCACGGCCGAAAGCTGCACCGGAGGCTTGATCGCCGCCGGACTGACCGCCATCGCTGGTTCCTCAGATGTGGTCGATCGCGGTTTCGTGACCTATTCCAATGCGGCCAAGGCCGATCTGGTCGGCGTACCGCCGCCGCTGATCGCGGCGCACGGCGCTGTCAGCGAGGAGGTCGCCCGCGCGATGGCTGAAGGGGCGCTCGCCCGGTCCAGGGCCACGATAGCGGTTGCCGTGACCGGCGTGGCGGGGCCGGGCGGCGGCACCCCCGCCAAGCCGGTCGGGCTGGTCTGCTTCGGGCTAGCCCGTCGTGGCGGCCCAACCACCGCCGAGAGCCGCGTTTTCCCCGGGGACCGCGCTTCGGTGCGGGAGGCCACGGTCGGCCACGCGCTCGCGCTGCTTCGCGCCGCGCTCTGATCGGCGCTTGCCCGGCGCGGGATCGGCTGGCAGGAACGCGCCATGCCTGTCCTGCTCGACCGCGCCGCGCTGCTCGCGGTGCTGCTGACGCCGCTGATGCT
The DNA here is from genome assembly GCA_035252035.1 of Acetobacteraceae bacterium. Lineage (GTDB taxonomy): Bacteria > Pseudomonadota > Alphaproteobacteria > Acetobacterales > Acetobacteraceae > DATFDN01. The sequence continues at coordinate 7,574 of DATFDN010000284.1, forward strand.
GCTGCACGCGCACTCCGTCGCCGACGGGCTGATCGCCGTTGCGGATGTCTGCTTCCTGCTGCGCTCGGCATTGCTGGCCGATTGGACATGGCTGCGCCCGCTCTGGATGCGCCTCTCGCTGCTCTGGTGGGGTTGGCTGATCATCTGTTCGATGCCGCTTCCGGCGCTCGGGTTGGGCGAATCGGGCTGGGGCGGCTTCGCCCAGGCGGCGGCGGTGCTTCGATTCGTGGTCCTGCTCGCGGTCATGCGGCACGTCTTGCGCACACACGCCGCGCGGCGCTGGTTCGGCGCAATCATCGCCGCCGCCGCGGCCTGGATCGCCGCGCAGTCGCTGCTGCAATACGCCACGGGGCGCAATCTTTGGGGCGATCCCTGGGGCGGCGACGGCGAGCTGACCGGCCCGTTCCGCAAGCCCCGTGCCGGCCCGCCGCTGGCCCGCATCTTGTTCCCCGCGCTGGTCCCGCCCGCCGCCGCGCTTCTCGCTCGCCCTGGGTTGGCGCCGAAGGCAGGGGCATACGGGCTGTTGCTGGGGGGCATCGTGGTAATGGTGCTGATCGGCCAGCGGATGCCCTTAATGCTCGCGGGCCTTGGGATGGTGGTTTGCGGCCTGCTCTTGCGCCAGCTCCGCCCGGCGGTGCTGGCGGCTGGCGTTGTTGGCCTGGCGCTGGTGGCCGGCTCGGTCGCCTTCTCGCCGCCCACGTATCACCGGCTCGTCGTGAAGTTCACGGTGCAGATGGACCAGTTCGCTAGCTCCCACTATGGCGAGCTGTACACCCGCGCCTGGGAAATCGGGCGGCAGCATCCGCTGACCGGGCGCGGCGTGAACGGGTTCCGCACCGGCTGCCCGATGCCGCGCTACTTCGTCCCGACGCTTGATGGCCGCGTGCCGGACGGCGGAGGCACCGCGATCTGCGCCAGCCATCCACATAATTTCTACATGGAGGCGCTGGACCAGGGCGGCTTCCCCGGCCTTGTGCTGTTCGCGCTGGCGGCGCTCGGCTGGCTGGCCGCGACTGGGCGCGGGTTGATCCGCCACCCGGACCCGCTGCGCGTGGGATTGTTCGCCTCGGTCTTCGTCCAGCTCTGGCCGCTCGCCTCCACCAGCGGCTTCATCTCCATGCCGATGGGCGGCTGGCTGTTCGTGATGCTTGGCTGGGGGCTCGCCGAGGCGCGCTGGCGCCAACCCGCCGCCCTGCCCCGGCCCGCCCGGTCGCGGCATGAGCCAGCGCCCGCCCTGGAGGCCGCCGCTGAGCCGGGATAGCGCCACCGCCATCATCCAGCCCCTGCCGGGGATCGGGGACATGGTATGGCACCTGCCGCACATCCGGGCGCTGGCCGCGCAGTTTGGCGGCCCGGTGACGCTGCTCGCCAAGCCTCGCTCGGCGGCCGACCAGATCTTCACCGCCGAGGACACTGTGGCCGACGTGCTGTGGCTGGACCGCAACCCGGAGCGCCGGCGCGGCGCCCATGACGGTGCGGCGGGTTTCCTTCGCCTCGTGGCGACCTTGCGCCGCCGTCGTTTCCGGCGCGTGGTGGTCCTGCACCACAGCCGCACCCTGGCGATGGCCTGTTTTGTGGCCGCGATACCGGAGCGGTATGGGTACGGCGCCCCGCTTCAGCGCCCCTTCCTCAATCGCCCGCCGAGCCTCTCCACCTTGGATCTCCGCCTGCACCCGTTCGAGCAGGCCAGCGCCTGGCTGAGGGCGGCGGGCATTTCGGTACCAGAGGCCGAACCGCATCTGCCGGTTGCGGAATCGGCCCGCCAGCTTGTCCGGGCACGGTTAGGAAGCCGCCCCTTCGCTGTGCTCGGGATCGGCAGCTCCGAGCCGTACAAGCAGTGGGGCGCGGAACGCTTCGCCGCGCTCACGGCCGGCCTTGCCCGGGCCGGTTTCCCGCGCCTCGTTCTCACGGGTGGCTTGGCCGAGCGGCGGCTCGCCGCCGAGATCGCGGCCCGCGCCGAGGGAAGCGGGGCCGACCTGCTGGACGCGCTTGGCTGGCGCCTGGGCGAGGTCGCCGCGCTCTGCGCCGAGGCTGCGTTCTACGTCGGCAACGATACCGGCGTGATGAACCTGGCGGCGGCGGTCGGCACCCGCACCTACGGCCTGTTCGGCGCGGTGCCGCCCTTCGCGCACGCCAGCCAGATCGTGCCGGTGCTGCCGCCCGATGGGAGGCCGGACAAGGCGGGCGGTATGGCGCGGATCACGCCGGAGGCGGTGCTGGGGGTGATCGCGGCCGGGGTGACGGGTCTGTCCTGAGCCGAAATCAGCGCGACGGACGAAGGAACGGGGCCGGGCATATGCCCGACCCCTTGGCTCCTACCTGCGCCAGATGATCTTGACCTTAACGGTCACGACCACCAGGATAGGCAGTAGGAGCCCGCAATGATGCACCATTGCGTTCCTCCGTTGATTGGGCCGTCACCAACTCCGGCGGCCCAATCGGACGCCGGTCAGACCGCCTGGCCGGCGTCGCTGTTTTAGCAAACCGGGGATCAGCAGGCTTGAAAGAGTAAAGGGCAATCGCAATTGCTTTCCCTTTCGTCATGGCCGGACTTGTTCCGGCCATCCACGCCTTTTGGCGGCACCCAAAGGCGTGGATGCCCGTGACAAGCACGGGCATGACGTAGAAAACATGGCGATTCTGCTCCACATTCGAACTAGGGAGCCCCTATAGGCGCGGTTCAGCTAACCGACGAGCTTGAGCGTGCGATTGAGTGGCAGGACCGGGTTGGAGAATGCGCCATGGGGTATGCGCTCGCCGCCCTCTACGCCATAGCGTTACTGGGAACTCCACGTACCGATAGGTCAGCCAAGCAAAAAAGCAGGCAAGCGGGACCGTCAGCGCCGCCTCGATCGCGCCTCCAGGAACGGCCGGTGCAAGCTTTCTCACGGCCAGTATCAGAAGGTAATGATTGAGATAGACGCCATAGCTCATCGAGCCGAGTATGCCATCGAAGGCCGAAACCTTAAGCCTTGATGCGATCGCCACCGCAGGAATGCCGATTGCGATCCCAAGCAGCATCTCGAATCCAAGGAAGGCCATGCGCTCTGGATACAGGTGAGCGAACAACAGCCCTGCAACCGAGGCAACCCAGGTGAATGCGACGATCGCCAGTTCCCCCCGTTTCCCGGTCGCTAACATGCTTCCGCAGAGAAATATGAACAGGGTTGGCGGCACGTAAACGTAAATGAACCATTTGTATGCGAAAGCACCGAACAAGGCGAACAGAAACACGGTCCCTGAGAGAGAGAAGGCGATCCGTCGGGAACTGGTGACAAGCAGAATGCCGAGCACGATGTAGATCTGGAATTCTAGCCCGATAGTCCAAGACTGCGAAATCAGCATGCAACGCCGGAAGGTGGCAGTTCCAAAAGATTCCCAGTAGTCGAGCGGGACGAGCGACAGATTGAGCGCGTATCCGCCTGGCGAGCACTCGGTATGAAAATAGGTATCGCTCAACCCCAAAAGAGTGCCGACCGTCGCCACTGCGAGACGTACAGCAGGTACTGCGGGTATAACCTCAGCAGGCGATCGAGGAAGAAGGCCGGCAGACGGGAAGTCCTTAGATAATGGGATTGCACTAGGGCCGTGATTGCGAAGCCGCTGATAATGAAAAACACGACGACGGCGGAAACGCCGTAGCTCACTCCGAACACCGGAACGCCGAGATGAAAAATCATTACGACGAGGGCCATGAGCAATCGCAGAGTGCCCAAGCTAGTCTCCTCAGCTTGGGTCTTTCTGCCGTCGATTGCAGCCCTACGTCAACGAGTTTGAAGCCTCAATTCCGGGTTCAAGTCCGTGTCGTCGTGTTGGCAGCTCGCGCCTGCGTCCATCCGCAAAAGTGGCCAGGTCGCCAACCACCCTTTCGACTGTATGCGGTCCAGGTAAACATGGTGCTTACCTCCCATGAACCGCGGAGTGGGGCTGAGGATCAGCCCGAACAAATCGCCAAGGCCGAACGGCGCGGCGAGTTCGCAACGGCCATCTTCCGTCAGTCTTGTAGCCACTGCTGTAGCCGTTTCGGGCCAGTGGCGCATTGCGTCGAGTGTCGAAGCGTACGGAGGGTCGCCGTTACGCAGGTGCATCCTGGCCTGATTCTTCACCGACCAACAAACGGACGGCTCCATGGCCCGCAGCGCGGCTTCCACCTCCTTGTCCGCTGACCCTGCGACCCGTTCGGGGCAGAACCAAAGGACATCGACATCGCCTGACAAGCAAGGCGCCGGGCGGCGATGCAGGTGGCTCCATACAGCATTCCTGATGAATCCCGCCCCGATCCAGTAGTCAGGCAGCCGGAGAGACCGAACCAGGCCAAGAACTCGCCACCTCACCCTATCGTTGGACAGGATAGCCCGAAGCGTCGGTGCGTGATCCACACTCAAAGTTCTGGCCGCCGCCATGGCACTAATCCGCGCCACTACCTCGCCCGTAATCGCCCTGCCCACACGCGCACTCGCGGGTCAACGCCCGACCTAGCCCGACCCCTCCACGCTCACCCGCACATCAATATTCCCCCGCGTCGCGCGCGAGTACGGACAAACCTCCTCATGCGCGATCCGGGCGAACTCCTCGATCTCCGCCTGGTCGCGGCCGGGGACCGAGACGCGCAGATCGACCGCCAGCCGGAAATAGCCATCCTCCTCCCGCCCGATGCCGACGCGGGCAGTGACCGACGACTCCCGGATCGGCGCCTTGCGTTCCCGCGCGACGCGCAGCAGCGCGTTCTCGAAGCACGCGGCGTAGCCGGCGGCGAACAACTGCTCGGGATTGGTCGCGGCCCCTGGCCCCTCCGGGACCGCCAAGTTCCTTGGGGTGCGCGAGCGGCAGATCGAGCACGCCGTCCTCGGAGCGGACATGGCCCTGCCGCCCACCCTTCGCGGTCGCTGTCGCGGTGTATAGAGGTTGCATCCTGCCCTTCCTCCCCTTCAGCTAAGCCGCGAGCTTATCCAACTCCCGCACCACCGCCTCTCCCATCACCTTCGTCCCCACCCGCGCGCTGCCCGGCGCCATGATGTCCGCCGTCCGCATTCCGCCCGCCAGCACGTTGGTGCAAGCGGTCTCGATCAGCCGCGCATCCTCCTCCATCTCGAAGGAATAGCGCAGCAGCATCGCGAAGCTCAGGATCTGCGCCAGCGGGTTGGCGATTCCCTTCCCGGCGATATCGGGCGCGCTGCCGTGAATCGGCTCATACAACGCGTGCCGCTTGCCCGAAGCCTGCACCGCGCCCAGCGTCGCCGAGGGCAGCATCCCGAGGCTCCCGGTCAGCATCGAGGCGAGGTCGGACAGCACGTCGCCGAAAAGATTGCTGGTCACGATCACGTCGAACTGGCGCGGGTTGCGGACCAACTGCATCGCGCAGTTGTCGGCGTACATGTGCGAGAGATCCACGTCGGCGTACTCGCGCCGGTGCAACTCGCTCACCACCTCGCGCCAGAACAGGCCGGAGCGCATGACGTTCGCCTTCTCCACACTGGTCACGCGGTTCTGGCGCTTGCGGGCCAGCTCAAAGCCGATGCGCGCGACCCGTTCGATCTCCTCCGTGGTGTAACTCTCAGTGTCGAATCCCCGCTTCTGCCCGTTGGGCAGCGTCTCCACCCCGCGTGGCTCTCCGAAATAGATGCCCCCTGTGCTCTCGCGCACGATCATCAGGTCAAGCCCGCGCACGACGTCCGGCTTCAGGGTCGAGGCGTCCACCAGCGGATCGAGCACGATCGCCGGGCGGAGATTGGCGAACAGGTCAAGCTCCTTGCGCAGCCGCAGGATTGCCAGCTCCGGGCGCAGATTGAAACCAAGCTTGTCCCATTGCGGCCCGCCGACCGCGCCGAACAGCACTGCATCGGCCGCCTTCGCCGCCTCTAATGTCGCATCCGTGATCGGCGCGCCGCGCGCATCGATCGCGGCGCCGCCAACCAAATCCTCGGATATGTCGAACGACACCGCCCGGCGGCGGTCCATCCAATCGATGACGCGGCGCACCTCCCGCATCACCTCCGGGCCGATGCCGTCGCCGGGAAGGATCAGCAAACGTTTGTTGGCGGGCATGATAAAGTTCCTCCGGTATGGCGGGCTTCATGCCCCGACTGGCTCCGGCTTTTCCGGCAGCGGGTGGCCAAGGTAGCGGTGCAGCACTTCTACGGGCCGGCCGTCATCTCGGATGCGGCCCTGGTCGAGCCACAGGACACGGTCGCACCAATCCGCGATCACGTCCATCATATGGGTGGACAGCACCAGGATCTCCGCGCCGCGCACCATGCCCTCAAGCCGGGCGCGGGCCTTGTCCCTGAATTCCGCGTCACCCGCCATGAACCATTCGTCCATCAGCAGGATCTGCGGCTGGATCGCGGTGGCGAGCGCGAAGCCGAGGCGGACCACCATGCCGGCGCTGTAGATGCGCACCGGCAGTTCCATGAAGTCGCCCAGCTCCGCGAAGGCGCGGACATCCTCCTCAAGCCGCGCGATCTCCGGCCGAGACAGGCCGTTGTAGAGGCCGCGCAACAGGATGTTCTCCCGCCCGCTCAGGTCGGGATTCATGCCGAGCTGCGGGTCGAGCAGCGCATGGACGCTGCCCGTGACCGCGATCCGCCCCATCACCGGCTCGTAGATGCCAGCCAGCGTGCGCAAGAGCGTGGTCTTGCCGGCGCCGTTGCCGCCGATCAGCCCCAGCCGGTCGCCGGCCCGCAGGGTGAAAGAGATGTCGCGCAAGGCCTGCACCACCACCCGCCGGTTGCGATCCTGCGCCAGCTTCCCGGCCGCGGCGGCAAACACCGTCTTCTTCAGGCTGCGGCTATTGCCGTGATACAGCGGGAAGAAGACCGAGAGCCCAGCGACATCAATGCGCGCGTTTCCCTGCATGGGGCTCACATCCAGAAGGCGATCCGGGACCGGGCGAAGGACATGAACAGCCAGGACGCGGCGCACAGTGCCCCCGAGAAGACGAGGGCGGCGATCCAGACGTGCGACCCGGCGGCGAGTCCCAGCAGCGGCGCGCGCACCACCTCCAGCACGTCGAAGAACGGGTTGCCGAGCAGCATCCAGTTCCGTCCCGGCCCGAGCTGCTTGGGTGTCCAGATGATCGGCGTCACAAAGAACGCGATCTGCATCAGGCTGCCGACAATGGGCGGAATGTCCCGGAACCGTGCGCAGACGGCGCCGAGCAGCATACCGATGGCGAGCCCGTCAACGACCCAGAGGGCGAGGCCAGGCAGGGCGAACACCACCCACCACCCTGGCCAGACGCGCAGCACGGCGTACACGGCCACGATGACCAGGATGTTGTGCCCGAGCACCAATGCGTTGCGCACTATTAACCGTTGCGCGTGGACGAAGAACGGCATTCGCACCGAGCGGATGATCGAGTCGGCGGAGGTGAACCCGGTGCAGCCCTCGCTGATGACGCTGGCGATGAAGGTCCACAGCACCTGCGACAGCGCCAAGAAGGGCAGGTACTCCGTCACCGGCAATTGCCAGAGCGTGGCGTAGAGAACGCCAAGCGTGCCCACCATCGCTCCCGTGGACAGGGTGAGCCAGAATGGCCCCAGCAGCGATCCCCGGTAGCGCAGCTTGATGTCAAGCCAGCCCAAGGTCAGCGCCAGCCGCCAGAGGCGCGCGCCCTGGACCAGATCCTGGCCCAGCATCCGCGCGCGCACCGCGCCGGAATGCCCGGCCTGGAGCTCAAGCCGTGGGCTGGCGCGCTCGGGGCGCAGGCGATCCGGTACGGTGATGCTCATGGAAAGGGCGCCGATACAGGATTGGCGCCCTTGCGACAACCGGGGCGTGAAAGCCCCATGCGGCTAGCGCTCCTGCTGGGCCGTCCGCATCGGCCGCTGCACAGGGCTGCCAGCCAGGCGGGTGCGCGTGCAGGACACAAGGGTGATCGGCTGCGGCTGCGGACGATGCGCCGCGAAATTCACAAGCTGCTCCGCCCCGCGCAGGCGCAGCACGGTTGGGAACAGCGCCGCGCGCTCCTGGCAGAACAGGCTGCCGCGCCGAATCCCTTGCTGGGATTCGGCGTTCGCGAGATTGGTGATATAGCCGTCGTGCATCTGCTGCGCCCGCCTTCCGTAGGCGCGGCTGAACCAGGAATTGAGCGCCCGTTCCTCGCGCGCCAGGTCGGGGCGGAAGCGCTGAACGAATGCGTTGTAGTCATCCCGCCTGTCGCAGGTCAGGGCGACCACCATCAGCTCGCTCTTGAGTGCCGCGGTGTCGAACGCGCCCTGATCGACCGAGCTTGCGCACGGCTCCGCCACGGCGATCTCGGCGGAGAACAGGCTGGCGACGGCGAGTCCGAGCAGGGCAAGACGCATGGCATTCTCCTTGAGGCCGGCGCGGCGCGCAGCGGCACTTAGCGATTGGTCGAGGTAAACCGTCTATCCCACGTTCCTGCAAGCGCAATTTGACATCTGGGAGAGCTGATTCGCGAGCTTCCCCCTGGCGGCAGCTTGACCGATCCGCTACCTACCTCATAAAGAGTTGTTATCCGGGTTGCCGCAACCCCTGGTCCCTGCCGCGCGCGGGGGCTCCGCCGCTTCGCGAAGGCTCGCGCAGCGGCGCGTTCCATCTTGGAGTGTTCACCGTGTTCGAGGCTTTATCCGAAAAGCTCACCGGAACCTTCGACCGGCTGCGCGGGCGCGGCGCCCTGAGCGAGGCCGATGTCGGAGAGGCGTTGCGCGAGGTCCGGCTCGCCTTGCTCGATTCCGATGTCGCCCTGCCAGTGGTGCGCGACTTCATCGCCAAGGTGCGGGCGCGGGCGCTGGCCTCGGAGGTGCTGGATTCGGTCACGCCCGGCCAACAGGTCGTGAAAATCGTCCACGACGTGATGATCGAGGAGCTGGGCGGGGAAGGCGCCGTGCCGCTGGAGCTGAACGCCCCGGCACCGATCCCCTTCCTCCTGGTCGGGCTGCAAGGTTCGGGCAAGACCACGACCGCGGGCAAGCTGGGGCTGCGTCTTGCCCAACGGCAGCGCAAGCGGGTGCTGCTGGCGAGTCTGGACACCCAGCGCCCGGCCGCGCAGCTCCAGCTTGCCCAGCTTGGCGAGCGCGCGCGCGTTCCCAGCCTGCCGATCGTCGCCGGCCAGACCCCAGTGGAGATCGCCCGCCGCGCCCTGGACACCGGACGGCGCGAGGGTTTCGACATCGTGATGCTGGACACCGCCGGGCGGCTCGCGATCGATCAGGCGCTGATGGATGAGGTGAGGGCGATCCGCGCCGCGACGAATCCGGTTGAGACCTTGCTCGTCGTCGATGCCATGACCGGCCAGGACGCGGTCAACACCGCGCGCGCCTTCAACGAGGCGGTGGGCGTCACCGGCATCATCATGACCCGTATGGACGGCGATCAGCGCGGCGGCGCTGCCCTCTCGATGCGCGCCGTCACCGGGGCGCCGATCAAACTGATGGGCGTGGGCGAGAAGCTGGACGCGCTGGAAGATTTCCACCCGGAGCGTGTCGCCGGGCGCATCCTGGGCCAGGGCGACATCGTCGGCCTGGTGGAGAAGGCGAGCGAGACGATCGACGAGGAGGAAGCGGAACGGCTCGCGGCCAAGATGGCCAAGGGCCGCTTCGACCTGGAGGACTACGCCGCCCAGCTCCGCCAGATCACCAAGATGGGCTCGCTCTCGGGCATTCTCGGGATGCTGCCCGGCGTCGGCAAGATCAAGACACAGCTCGAAGACGCCAATCTCGACACCACCATCCTCAAGCGCCAGAGCGCGATCATCAGCTCCATGACGCGCCAGGAGCGCAAGAGTCCCGACATCATCAAGGCCAGCCGCAAGCGCCGCATCGCAGCCGGCTCGGGCACCACCGTCCAGGAGGTGAACCGGCTGCTCAAGCAGTTCGATGAGATGACCACGATGATGAAGCGGATGAACAAGCTGGGCCACAAGGGGCTGATGCGCCACGGCCTGTCCGCGATCCTGCCCAAGAGCATGATGCCCCCCACTCGTCCTCACTAGGAGAAGCAAGCGCATGTCGTTGAAGATCCGACTGGCCCGCGCCGGCGCAAAGAAGCGGCCATATTACCACATCGTGGTGGCCGACAGCCGCAGCCCCCGCGATGGACGCTTCATCGAGAAGCTGGGCAGCTACAACCCTATGCTGCCGGCCGAGCACGAGGACCGTGTACGCCTGCAAGGCGAGCGCATCCAGCACTGGGTCGGCCAAGGCGCACAGCCGACCGAGCGAGTGGCCAAATTCCTCGGCCGCGCCGGCCTGGCGCCGATGCCCACCTATCGCGAGCAACCGATCAAGTCGGCGCCGAAGAAGAAGGCGCAGGCGCGCGCCGCCGGAGGCTGATGCCCGCGTCCCGCATCCTGCTCGGCGTGATCGGCCGCCCGCATGGCGTGCGCGGTCTGGTGCGCGTTACCAGCTATGCCGATCCGCCAGAGGCGCTCACCGCCTACGGCCCCCTGTCTGACGAGACCGGACGGCGCTTCGCGCTGCGCTGGCAGGGGGAAGGGATTGTCGCGCTCGCCGAGATCGTGGGCGGAACGGAGCGCAAGATCGCCGGTCGCGACGCGGCGGCCCGGCTGACCAACACGCGCCTGTTCGTCGCGCGCGACGCTCTGCCGCCTCCAGAGGAGGATGACTACTATCTGGCCGATTTGATCGGCTTGATGGCGAAGGACGCGAGCGGCACCGTGGTCGGGCGGGTCGCGGCCGTGCATAACTATGGCGCTGGCGCGAGCCTAGAGATCGAGCGCGAGACTGGACCGCTCATCGTGCCGTTCACTCGCGATTCGGTGCCGGAGGTGGATGTGGCGGGTGGTGTCGTGGTGGTCACGCCACCCGCCGAGGTGGACGCTTTACCCTCACCCGCCGCGGAAGGGCGTGGCGACCTCTCCCGCATCGCGGGAGAGGGAAAGGATCTCTCCACTCCTGGAGCGCGGGAGAGGTCGGTGCGCGACAGCGCGCCGGGTGAGAGTGCGGAGGCCCGGAGATGACCTGGCGTGCCACGATCCTCACCCTGTTCCCCGAGATGTTTCCCGGCCCCCTCGGCCACTCGCTCGCCGGCCGTGCCTTGGCGGCTGGTACATGGGCGCTGAACGCCGTGAACATCCGCGACTTCGCCACAGACCGCCACCGCAGCGTGGACGACACGCCGTTCGGCGGCGGGGCCGGCATGGTCATGCGCCCGGATGTTGTCGATGCCGCCCTTGCTTTGGTCGCCGACAACCGGCCGCTGATCTACCTGACCCCGCGCGGGCGGCCATTCCGGCAGGAGGACGCGAAGCACCTCGCCGCTGGCCCAGGCGCCGTTCTGCTTTGCGGCCGCTATGAGGGCATCGATCAGCGGGTAATCGAGGCACGCGGCTGCGAGGAGGTGTCGATTGGCGACTATGTCCTGTCGGGCGGGGAACTCGCGGCGATGGTGGTGCTGGACGCCGTGGCCCGCCTGCTGCCCGGCGTCATGGGCGCCCCACTCAGCGCCGAGGAAGAGAGCTTCGCAGCGCTTCTCCTCGAGTACCCGCACTACACCCGCCCGGCCGAATGGCAGGGGCGGCGCGTGCCCGATGTGCTGCTGTCAGGCCACCATGCCGCCATCGGCGTCTGGCGTCGCGCCGAGGCCGAGCGGATCACCCGGCTGCGCCGCCCCGATCTGTGGGCGCGGCATGTCTCCGCCGCTCCGCCAGCCGTTGTCTCCACGTCCGGCACGCCGTAAGCCACACCTTGAGAGGACCGGTCATGAACATCATCCAGCAATACGAGGCCGAGCAGATCGCCCGGCTGACCGCCGCGCGCCCGGTGCCCGAGTTCGGGCCGGGCGATACGGTGCGCGTCATGGTCAAGGTGATCGAGGGCGAGCGCACTCGCGCCCAGGCCTTCGAGGGGGTGGTGATCGCCCGCTCCAACAAGGGGCTGAACAGCAACTTCACGGTGCGCAAGATCAGCTACGGCGAGGGGGTCGAGCGCGTGTTCCCGCTCTACTCGCCTACGATCGCCGAGATCGCCGTGGTACGCCGGGGCGATGTGCGCCGCGCCAAGCTTTATTACCTGCGCGGTCGCTCCGGGAAGTCGGCGCGCATCGCCGAGCGGGCGCGCGTCACCGCCACGGCCGGCACGGCCGAACCTGTTCCGCAGGACGAGGCTGAGGCAGCCGAGTAATCACGCTTCGAGGGAAGGAGAGGGCGCATGTCCGCTACCAAGCCGCGCACGCTGTTCGATAAGGTCTGGGACAGCCACGTTGTGGAGCGGCTCCCAGACGGCACGTGCATCCTCTACATCGACCGCCACCTCGTCCACGAGGTCACGAGCCCGCAGGCTTTCGAGGGCCTGCGCATGGCGGGGCGCAAGGTGCGCCGGACGGACGCGACCATCGCGGTTGCCGACCACAACATCCCCACCACCGATCGCCGTTCAGGAATCAAGGAGGAGGATAGCCGCATCCAGGTGGAAACCCTGGAGCGCAATGTGAGGGAATTCGGGGTGCCCTACATCCCAATCCTTGATGTGCGGCAAGGTATCGTTCACATCATCGGCCCCGAGCTGGGCATCAGCCTGCCGGGCATGACCATCGTTTGCGGCGACAGCCACACCTCCACGCATGGCGCGCTGGGCGCGCTCGCCTTCGGCATCGGCACCTCGGAAGTCGAGCACGTGCTGGCCACGCAGACATTGTTGCAGAAGCCGGCGAAGAACATGCTGATCCGGGTGGACGGCACGCTCGGCTTCGGCGCGACCGCCAAGGACATCGTGCTGGCGATCATCGGCAAGATCGGCACCGCGGGCGGCAATGGGCACGTGATCGAATATGCGGGCGAGGCGATCCGCGCGCTCGACATGGCCGGACGCATGACCATCTCCAACATGTCGATCGAGGCCGGGGCACGCGCCGGCATGATCGCTCCGGACGAGACCACCTTCGCCTATATCAAGGGCCGCGAGTTCGCCCCCAAGGGCGAGGCGTTCGATCGGGCGGTGGAGTATTGGCGCACCCTGCCGTCCGATCCCGGCGCGCACTACGACGCGACCGTGGTGATGGACGCGGCCGACATCGCGCCGATGGTGACATGGGGAACCACGCCCGGCGCCGTCGTGCCCGTGACCGGCAGCGTGCCCGATCCCTCGGCCGCCGCTAAGGACGAGGCGGAGCGGGCACAGATGCAGCGCATGTTGGAGTATATGGCGCTCAAGCCGGGCACGCGGATGCAGGACATCCCTGTCGATGTCGTGTTCATCGGAAGCTGCACCAATGGTCGGATCGAGGATATCCGCGCCGCCGCCCAGGTCGCGCGCGGCCGCAAGGTGGCCGAGGGTGTGCGCGCCCTGGTGGTGCCTGGCTCGGGATTGGTGAAGCAGCAGGCCGAACAAGAGGGACTCGACCGCGTGCTGCGCGAGGCTGGGTTCGAGTGGCGCGAGGCGTGCTGCTCGATGTGCCTCGGCATGAACCCCGACAAGCTCACGCCCGGCCAGCGTTGCGCCAGCACCTCCAACCGCAATTTCGAGGGTCGTCAGGGGCCGGGCGGGCGCACGCATCTGCTCTCGCCCGCGATGGCGGCGGCGGCGGCGGTGACGGGACGGCTGGCCGATGTGCGGGAGCTGGTGTGATGGAGAAGTTCACGATCCTGACCGGCATCGCCGCGCCGCTGCCGATGGCGAATGTCGATACCGACAAGATCATCCCGGCGCGGTTCCTCAAGACCATCAAGCGGTCCGGGCTGGGCGTGCATTTGTTCGACACGCTGCGCTACGATCCGCAGGGCAAGGAGCGTCCGGAGTTCGTGCTGAACCAGGAGCCGTACCGGCACGCGCAAATCCTGATCGCGCACGAGAATTTCGGCTGCGGATCGTCGCGCGAGCACGCGCCATGGGCGCTGCTCGATTTCGGCATACGCTGCGTGATCGCGCCCGATTTCGCCGATATTTTCTACAACAACTGCTTCAAGAACGGCATCCTGCCGGTGCGCCTGCCGCGCGCGGTGTGCGACACGCTCATTGAAGACGCCAAGCTCGGCGGCAACGCGCGTGTGACGGTTGATCTGGAGCGGCAGGTCGTGGTGCGGCCGAATGGCGAGGAGATCGGGTTCGAGGTTGATCCGTTCCGCAAGCACTCACTGCTGGAAGGCCTCGACGACATCGGCCAGACTTTGCAGCACGCGACGGCGATCGACAGCTTCGAGGCGAGGCGGCGGACGGAGCAGGCGTGGATGCCGGGGTTGGTTGGAAGGCGAGCATAGGCGGCGAGATAGTTGTAGGGCGGAAAAGCGAAGCACATTCCGCCTTCCACAGGCGTGCGGGCCAGCGGCGGGATACGCTGTCGCTATCCCGCCCTACTCCTGAATTGCCGCGAGCACTAGGACAACTCATCCAAAACCGCCTTCGCGCACCGCAATGAGCTGGTCTCCAACCCTTCCTTGAACCACCCATAGACAGGCGCCAGAATGGCGCGGGCCTCAGCGTCCCTGCGCTGCTGGTGCCATAGGCGCGCAAGGCTCGTGGCGGCGTGCAGCTCCCACAGCTTCGCGTGCTGGCGCCGCGCGGTGGCGAGGGCCTGCTGGAAGCGCCTCTCGGCGGCGGCATCGCCCTCTTGTCGGTCCACCTCGCCCAGGCGCCGCATCAACTCAGCATCATACCACCGCTCGCCGGAGCACTCGGCCCAGTCCTGCGCCTCAACAAGGAGCTGCCTTGCCTCGGTTAGTCGGCCCACTTGTTGGTAAGCCTCGGCGAGAAGAGCACGGTGATAGCCGGACCAAATCACCGCGTCCGTGGCCGCATAGGCTTCCATGCCTTC
>DATFDN010000285.1:0-5047 GCA_035252035.1 Acetobacteraceae bacterium
CCCGGGCGAGCGCGGGGGCAGACATCAACAGTGAGGCCGCGACACACGCGGCGAAGCGCCGCCCGAGCAAACTCATCGACCACTCCCCTCCCAGACCGCCGACCGTTGATGGTGCTCGACAACAACGCCGGCCGCGGAAAATATCATGCGAACCTGCGCGCTCAAGGGCGTGGAGCAGGTGATGACCGCCCAAGCGGACCGCATCACGGCCTCGGCTGCCCAGGCGCAGGAGGCGGCGCGGCACTCGGCCTCGGATATCATCAACCGGGCAGGGGAATGGTCGGCCGACAAGCTGCGCACAGCCGCTGAGGAAGCAGGATCGATGATCCTGGAGCGCATGGTTGACCTCGCGAGCAGGAGCGAACAGGCCGCGCGCTCGACGAAGATTTATTTCTGGGGGACGACGGCGATCATGACGCTCGGCGCGGCGGCGGTCGTGGTGGGGGCTTGGCTGATGAGGCAGCGAGGCATGGGCAGCAACCAACATGGATGATCCGCCCTCGTCACCGTCCGCAGTGCCATGGTCGCGCACTGCCGCATCGCCGCGCTGTGTTCCACTTGCCGATGCGGCCGTCACATACCGAGTGGATGGAACTGGGCCGCACTAGGTGGAGCGTTAAAATGGTCCGGCAGGACCAAGGTGAGCGGGCCGCCGCTGGCGCGGGGGATGCTCACCGTCTCGGCGTATCCGGGCTGCGGATGCTCGGCCAGGGAAGCAAACGCCGCGCTGATGTCCTGTTGTGTGACGCCAGCCAGTAGAACTTGATCGCTTGGCTGCAACACCGCTTGAAGCGCGGACACGCCCGCACCCACCACGAACGTATTGTGCGTGTCGCCGGCGCGCGCGTCGGTCGCGTAGAATGTGCCGGATTGCGCAATCGCAAGATTCCAGCTTCCGCCCAACTCGACGTTGCCGCCTTGCGGCTGAAAGACAACGTTGAAGTTGGAGCCCGGCGCGAAATTCACGTCGTCAGTCGCGTTGGCAATGAAAAAGAGGCCGTTGGCGTGGACGGAGTAAAGGCCCGCTCCACCGTAAAGAGTGCGATTGTTTATCGGCGTCACCGGCTCCACGGAACCGTCTGGCGAGGTGTGTTGGACAGTGTTGGACATATCGAACTCCATATAGACCGGGCTCGCACTCGGCCAGGGCTGGCTGTGCCGAGGGTTCCGGCGCCGTCCCGAGGTTCAGGGCGGCCGCTGGAACAGGACTGGGCTCGGAATGCCGCTCGGGCTCGGGCTGCCGCACCGTCGCATGTGCCGCGTAATAGGCGCGCAGGAACTCAGCGCCGCCCTCCGGCTCCGGCAACGGAATCCTTCTGCCGTCCCTGCGGTAGTACAGGTACGTCCGCCCCTTTGCATTTCGCGTGGCCTCGACGAACGGCAGTCGGGTCGAAGGCTTCGATGGCGCGAGCAAGGTCGGCTTCCGCCTGCTCATGAGCGTGTACCTCCCGGATGTCGAAGAGGCGGTTGGTCGCGGCGTCCAGCGCGTCCTTGTGCAGCCGTGGTGCATAGACCCGCCTGGTAGCGCCCGGAGGCGGCCTGGCATAGGGGACCATCCTTTGCTGACTCCGGATGTTCACGTGCCGTTCAAGCTGAACCAGGACCGTCGCCACCACATCCCACGCCAGCGGCACCGGGTGACGAACTGGCGGGCCTACGAGGCCGGCCTGCGCCAGCGCGGCAGCCTGACGGTCTGGTTACCGACGCGGCGGTCGAAGCCTGGGCGGCCGAGCCGCGCACCACCCGGGGTGGCCAACCTTGGTATTCGCCCCTGGCGATCCTGACCGCGCTGAGCTTGCGGGCGGTGTTTCGCCTGGCCTACCGCCAGGTGGAAGGGCTGATCGGCTCCATCATCGGCCTGCTCGGGCTCGAGCTGCGCGTGCCGGACCACACCACCCTGTGCCGCCGGGCCGCGACGCTGGAAGTGCCGCAGCCGCAACGGCTCAGCCCGGAAGCGGGCGCCGACAGCGAGCCCCTGCACCTGCTGGTGGACAGCAGCGGGCTCAAACTCTGCGGGCCCGGCGAATGGCTGATCGAGAAGCACGGCACCAAGACGCGCCGGTTCTGGAGGAAGCTGCACCTGGGTCTGGATGCCGGGACCGGCCAGATCGTTGCCTCGGTGCTGACCACCAACGAGGTCGATGACGGCGCGCAGGTCGGCCCCTTGCTCGATCAGGTTACGGGACCCGTGGCCTCCTTCACCGGCGACGGTGCGTATGATCAGCAAGGCGTTTCCGCCGCCATCGCCGCGCGTCATCCGGAGGCTGCGATCATCGTGCCGCCGCGCGCCACGGCGGTGCCGAGCGAGACGGCCGCGACCGCGCCCACACAGCGTGACAGGCATCTGCAATACATTGCCGCGCACGGGCGCATGGCCTGGCAGAAAGCCTCCGGCTACACCAAGCGGGCCCGAGCCGAGGCCATAATCTCCCGCTTCAAGCGCGTGATCGGTGACGGGCTGCGTTCACAGACAGATGAGCGCCAGGCGACCGAGGTGGGCGTCGCCGCCTATGTGCTCAACCGCATGCTGGAGCTGGGACGCCCGAACCACGTCCGCATCATCTGAAACCAAACAGGGCTGGGGTTATTGCGCCTGCCCCTCTGATCCACGCAACACAGTCGCGTGCGAGGTCCACGTCCAGCCGGTCCGCGACCGCCTGCACGTCCACCACATACGCGAGGATGCCGCGCTCATAACGCGCGGGCTCGGCCGACCGTCGGGCCAGGATGCCGGCGTAAAGCTGGCGCCTGATGGGCAGGGGCACGTCGCGGGGCATCGCGCGGTCAATGGCGAAGCACACCGCGCCCCAGCGCGTCAGCCAGCGCTGCCGGCCGCGACGGACGAGCATGCCCGGCGGCAGGCGCTGCTTGGCGGCCTTGTACACCGCCCTTACCGGCGCGCCCGTGATGGCGCCGACCTCAGCCGGGGAGAGCGTCTCGGCAGCATCCGTGACAGGTTCCATAAATACTCCCTTGGCGGGAGACAAATTTAAGCGCCCAAGCATCTGGGGGCAAGCACGGTCCTATCTACTCGGGCGTTTCCCTCCCCTGCTGTGCGGGAGCTGGGATCGCGCCCGGAGCCACTGCAGCGTTTCCGACGGCCCTCCTGTCCGTCCTGCCGAGGCGTAACGGCCTTGCTCGGCACTGCGCCATATAAGTTGGAGTCAAAACAAGCTTGTCCCTCCTTCCTGAAATGCGTAAGCTCTTACGTAAGTCCGCTATTGCGGAAAGAAGGACCACATGCACATCCTGGCTCTGGCCTCGCAGAAGGGGGGCGTGGGGAAGACGACCCTCGCGGGCCATCTCGCGGTCGAGGCAGAGGCCTGCGGACACGGCCCGGTCGCGTTGATCGACACCGACCCGCAGGGCAGCCTCGCGGCGTGGTGGAACGGCCGGCAGGCCGAGACTCCCCTCTTCGCCAAGGCCACCATTGGCGAGTTGGCACAGCGGATCGAGGCCCTACGCCGCCACGGCATCGCGCTCCTCGTCGTGGACACGCCCCCAGCCATCACGGCCAGCATCAGCGCCGTAGTCGAGGTCTCCGACCTGGTGATCATCCCGACCCGGCCCAGCCCGCATGACCTCCGTGCTGTGGGCGCCACCGTGGACCTGGTGGAGAAGAGCGGGCGCCCAATGGTGTTCGTCGTCAACGGGGCCACGCCACGCGCCCGCATCACCGCTGACGCCGCCGTGGCGCTTTCACAGCATGGGACGGTGGCGCCCGCCACGGTGCACCAGCGCGTGGACTTCGCCTCCAGCATGATCGACGGCCGGACGGCGCGCGAGATCAACCCCGAATCCAACTCGGCGCGCGAGATTGCGGAATTATGGGCTTACGTAAGTAAGCGGCTCAGCAGGACAAAGGGGCAGGAGCATTATGGGCAGCCGCAACCCCTCCCGGCTTGACCCGGGCCTGATCGCCCGCAAGGGCGAGGCTGCCCCAGCCGGCCCGCTAGTGCCTGCCGCGGCCGGTCCCATGCCAGTGGTGGCCAATGCCCTCGCGTCAGAGGCGGCCCGCACCCAAACCGAAGCAGAGTCGCGGGCGGCCCATGCTCCAGGCCCGCCCCGAGGCCTGCACGGGACCATCGCCGTCACCGTTCGCCTCGACCCAAGGCGCTACGAACGCCTGAAGATTCACGGTGCGCGACTCCGGCGCACTAATCAAGAGATCCTTGTCGAGGCCCTCGACCGCTATTTCCGGAACATCAAGGAATGACGCAAGTGCGTCATTACTGCTTTACGTAAGCAGGGACGCCAGGGCCGAGTACCCCTCATCTGGGCCGCTTCGGCACCCACGGAAATGCAGAAGCGGCGCATGAACGAAGTGCCGCGCACCTTCCATTTTCAGCCGTTCGATCTTGCCTTGGGCGTGCCAGTCGTGGCCGGCGTGGGGTTGAGCATGTCGCGGACGGACTTCGCGGGGGTGAAGGCGAGTTTCCTGGAGGCGGCGATCTCCATGGCCGCACCGGTTGCGGGGTTGCGCCCCTGGCGGGCCGGCCGGTCGGCGACCTTGAACTTGCCGAAACCGCCCAGGGCGACCTCCTCGCCGGAGGCGGCGGCCTGCACGATGGCGGCGAGAATGGCCTCGACGAGCTTTTTGGCCTGCCCCTTGCCGAGAGCGAGCTCGGCGGCGACGCGCTCGGCGAGTTCGGTGGTGTTCATGCGGTGTCCTCGCGGCAGTGGTTGCCGTGGTGGCTAGCAAGGCGGCTCGGGCTCTGTCACGGGGTGTGCTGTGACAACCACCCTCGCATCCGGGATACCGGTCACTTCCGGTCGCCGGCGTGCCCGGCGCTCTAATTGGTCCGGTTACCCCAAATTGCGTGCTGCCCCCGCCGGCTCGGACAGGGGTGGCTTGACCAGGGCGTCGAGCGCGCGCCGCGCGCGCCGGATGGCCTCATCGGCCAGCGCCATGGCGTGTTCCAGGTCGGCGTAGTCGAAGGCCCGGCGCTCGAGCGGGGAGAGCGGGCGCGCGGGAAGGGGCAGGGGCGGGGGCGCAGCCTCTTCCGCCGCGAGGGGGACGGTCCCGGGCCGCCCCCGCCCGCGCCCC
>DATFDN010000286.1:0-11627 GCA_035252035.1 Acetobacteraceae bacterium
GGACGCGTTGATGCAGCACGCCGGCCTGCGCGGCGCGGTGGAGCAGGCCATCATTGCGCCGCTCGCGCGCGTCCAGGATGCGCGGCGCCAGGCGATGACGGCGAAGGCGGCGGCGACGCGCGTGCAGTTCTTCACCATGCGGACCATGCGATGACGGGAGCGCCCGACCGTCCCGGCTTCGCCGATCCGGTCGCCGACTCGCAGCGCTGCTTCCGCGCGGTCCTGGACGCGATGGCCCGTCCTGGGACGATTCGGAACGTGGAGTGTCCGGCACCGCCCCCGCCACTCTGCCCTGCCTCCGCCGCCGTGCTGCTCACGCTCGTCGATCACGAGACGCCGCTCTGGATTGATCCGGCGTTTGGAGGCGCGCGGGATTGGGCGGCGTTCCATTGCGGCGCCGCGCTCGCGCGGCCCGGCGCGGCTTCCTTCCTGCTCACGCCCGAACTTCCCGCCCTTGGCGCATTGCGCCAGGGCAGCGACGAGGCGCCGGAGGAGTCCGCGACGGTGATCCTGCAACTCCCGCGCCTCGGCGCGGGCGCCGGCTTTCGCCTCAGCGGCCCCGGCTTGGCCCATCCGGCCGTGTTCTCGGCCGAAGGGCTGCCGCCCGGCTTCGCCGGGCTGTGGGCGGCGAACCACGCGGCGTTTCCGCTTGGGATCGACATGATTTTGTGCGCTGGCGCCTACCTTGCCGCCCTGCCGCGCACGGTGACGGTGGAGGCGCTCTGATGGCCTATGTCGCGGTCAAGGGCGGAGAGCGCGCGATCGACGCCGCCCATGCCTGGCTGGCCGAGGAGCGGCGGGGCGATCCCTCGGTCCCCGCCCTGTCGCTCGGTCAGATCGAGGGCCAGCTCGGCCGCGCGGTGGACCGGGTGATGGCGGAGGGATCGCTGCGCGATCCGGAGCTGGCGGCGCTGGCGATCAAGCAGGCGCAAGGCGACTTGGGGGAGGCCGCGTTCCTGCTGCGCGCCTATCGCACCACGCTGCCCCGGTTCGCCTCCTCCCTGCCGCTCGACACCGGCGCGATGGCGGTGCGCCGGCGCGTCTCGGCGATCTTCAAGGACGTGCCCGGCGGGCAGGTGCTGGGACCGACCTACGACTACACGCATCGCCTGCTCGATTTCGGGCTCGCCGAAGCCGCCCCGCTGCCACCCGCGCCCGTGGCGGAGCCCGAGGCCGCTGCCGCGATGCCGCGCGTCCACAACATCCTGGGCCAGGAGGGCCTGATCGAGCCCGACGGCCCGCCCGGTGACGGCGAGCCGGGCGACCTGACCCGGCAGCCGCTGCAATTCCCCGCCGGGCGCGACGTGCGCCTGCAAGCCCTGGCGCGCGGCGACGAGGGCTTCCTGCTCGCCCTCGGCTACTCCACCCAGCGCGGCTATGGCGGCACGCACCCGTTCGCCGGCGAGATCCGGGTGGGCGAGATCGCGGTGGAGATCGCGCCGCCCGAGCTGGGCTTCGCCATCGACATCGCCGACATCGTCGTGACCGAGTGCCAGATGGTGAACCAGTTCAAGGGCTCGAAGGCCGCGCCGCCGCAATTCACGCGCGGCTACGGGCTGGTGTTCGGCCATTCGGAGCGCAAGGCGATGGCGATGGCGCTGGTCGATCGCGCCATGCGCGCCGCCGAGCTGGGGGAGGACGTGACCGCGCCGGCGCAGGACATCGAGTTCGTGCTCTACCACAGCGACAACGTCGAGGCGACCGGCTTCGTCGAGCATCTGAAGCTGCCGCATTACGTCGATTTCCAGAGCGAGCTGGAATCGGTGCGGCGGATGCGGGCCGCGGCGGGCGACCCGCTGGCGGAGGCCGCGCAGTGAACGGCTACAACTTCGCCTATCTCGACGAGCAGACGAAGCGGATGATCCGCCGCGCGCTGCTGAAGGCCGTGGCGATACCAGGGCATCAGGTGCCGTTCGGCTCGCGCGAGATGCCCTTGCCCTATGGCTGGGGCACGGGCGGCATCCAGGTCACGGCCTCGGTGCTGGGCGCGGACGACGTGCTGAAGGTGATCGACCAGGGAGCCGACGACACCACCAACGCCGTCTCGATCCGCCGCTTCTTCGCGCGCACCGCCGGCGTGCGCACGACGGCGCGCACGGGCGAGGCGACAGTGATCCAGACCCGTCACCGCATCCCCGAAACCCCGCTCCGCGAGGACCAGGTCATCGTCTACCAGGTGCCGCAGCCCGAGCCGCTCTGGCGCCTCGTGCCGTCGCGCGCGGAGACGCGGCGGATGCACGCGCTCGCCGACTACGGCGTGATGTACGTGCGGCTGTACGAGGACGTGGCGCGGCTGGGCCAAGTGGCGGTCAGCTATGACTATCCGGTGATGGTCAACGGGCGCTACCTGATGGCGCCGAGTCCGGTCCCGGCTTTCGACAATCCGAAGATGCATCGCATGGCCGCGCTCCAGCTTTTCGGTGCTGGCCGGGAGAAGCGAATCTATGCTGTCCCGCCTTACACGGAGGTGCGCTCGCTCGACTTCGAGGATCATCCGTTCCGGCCGAGCCGCGCCCCGCACGCCTGCGGCTTGTGCGGGGCGACGGACTCCTATCTCGATGAGGTGGTGACGGATGATCGCGGCACGCGCCTTTTCGTGTGCTCCGACACCGATTATTGCGCGCACCGTCGCGCGCGGGGCGCCGGATGAGCGAGGACGCGCTGCTCTCCGCGCGTTGTCTCACCGTCTCCTTCGGGGAAATTCCGGCGCTGGTCGATGTCGATGTCGATCTCTGGCCGGGCGAGATGCTGGCCGTGGTGGGCGAATCCGGGTCGGGCAAGACGACCTTGCTGAACGTGCTCTCGGGCCGGCTCACGCCGGAGCGCGGTGTCGTCCAGTACCTCGATCCTGCTGGGAGCCTGCGCAACGTCCATGCGATGCCGCCCCCGGCGCTGCGGCGGCTGCATCGCTCGGAGTGGGGCTTCGTCGCGCAGAACCCGCGCGAGGTGCTGCGCATGGGGATCAGCGCCGGCGGCAATATCGGCGAGCGGCTGATGGCGCAAGGCGCGCGGCACTATGGCCAGATCCGGGCGAAGGCGCTGGAGTGGCTGGCGCAGGTGGAGATCGACGCGGCGCGCATCGACGATCTGCCGCGCGCGTTCTCGGGCGGAATGCTGCAACGCTTGCAGATCGCGCGCGTGCTGGTCACGCATCCAAGGCTGGTGTTCATGGACGAACCGACCGGCGGCCTCGATGTCTCGGTCCAGGCGCGGCTGCTCGACCTGATCCGCGGCTTGGTCGCCCGCTTCGGGATCGCGGCGGTGCTCGTCACCCACGACATCGCCGTGGCGCGGCTGCTGGCGCAGCGGATCATCGTGATGCGGCGCGGCCGGGTGGTCGAGGCGGGGCTGACCGATCAGGTCTTGGACGATCCGCACCATCCATACACGCAATTGCTGGTCAGCTCGGTGCTCCAGGCATGAGCGGGGGCGGGGCGGGGGATCACCTTTCCGCGCGATCGTTGCCGAGGCGTGCGAAGCGTGTTACTGGAGGGCCGGAAGGCGGTTTCTGGACCGCCCTCCGGCCTCCAGTGGGTCAGAGGTGGATCGAGAGCGAAAGTGTGATCCGCCTCGTCCCCCACCGGTAGGATACTGCGATGCGCAGGGGCATCGGTTCCTCCGGTGGCGGCGGTGCCCTTGTCGGCCGGGCAAAATGCCCGGTCATCCGGGCACGCCGCGGGCCGATCCTGCTCGCTTCCCATGAAGAAAGCGTTGATACGGAATGCGCAGACACGGGCGCTGGCCGGCGACTTCACCTTTTCGCGCGATCGTTGCCAAACCCGCGCGTGGCGTGTTACTGGAGAGCCGGAAGGCGGTCCCTAGCCGCCCTCCGGCCTCCAGTGGGTCAGAGGCGGATCCAGATGGAAACCGTGATCCGCCTCGTCCCCCACCGGAAGGACAACGTGATGCGCATTGGCATCCGTTCCTCCCGTGGCGGCGGTGCCCTTAGCCAACCGGGCACGATGGCCGGTCATCCGGGTCCGCCGCGCGTGGAGCTTGCCTCCCCTTCCATAAACGAAGCGTTGACATGAACCGGCTGATGCTGCGCGCCTCGGGGCTCGACAAAGGTTTTACGCTGCATCTGCAAGGAGGGCTGCACATCCGGGTGCTCGCGGGCGTTACCCTCGACGTTCATTCCGGGGAGTGCGTGGCGCTCTCCGGCCCGTCCGGCGCCGGGAAGTCAACCCTCATGCGGTGTCTCTATGGCAACTACCGGGCTGATGGCGGGCGCGTGCTGGTCCGCCATTGGGATGCGATGCGCGACATCGCACAGGCGGATGCGCGCACGATCCTCGCCGTGCGGCGCGAGACCCTGGGCTATGTCAGCCAGTTCCTGCGCGTGGTGCCGCGCGTCCCCGCGCTTGACCTGGTGGCTGAGCCCGCCATCCAGCGCGGCGTGTCGCCAGACGCCGCGCGTGCGCAAGCGGAATCGCTGCTGCTGCGCCTGAATATTCCCCGCCGCCTGCACGCTCTTCCGCCGGCCAGCTTCTCCGGGGGCGAACAGCAGCGCGTCAACCTTGCGCGCGGCTTCATCGCGGGCCATCCAGTCATGCTGCTGGACGAGCCGACGGCGGCCCTGGATGCCGCGAACCGGGCCGCGGTCATCCAGTTAATTCGCGAGACCAAAGCCAAAGGTACTGCGATCATTGGTATCTTTCATGATATAGAGGTGAGCGCCGCGGTCGCCGACCGCGATTTCGCGATGGAGCCGCTCCAGGACGCCGCATGAGGGACGAGACGATCATCACCAACGCGGTGCTGGTGCTGCCTGATATCGCGCATCATGGTACGCTGATCATGCGCGGCGGCGCGATCGCCGAGATCCAAACAGGGGCAAGTGCCGCGCCTGGGGCAATCGACGCGGAGGGCGACTACCTCATCCCTGGCGTGATCGACCTGCACACGGACAATCTGGAACGCCAGGTTCAACCGCGCAGCAATGCGCGCTGGCCGTCCCGCTCGGCGGTGATCGCGCATGACGCGCAATGCGCGGCCGCCGGCGTGACCACCGTGCTGGACGCGCTCTGCCTCGGCGACTTGGGATTCGAGAAGGACCGGGTGCGTACGTTCCGCGATGGGATGGCCGACATCGATGCGCTGTCCGATGCCGGCGCGCTGCGCGCCGAGCACTTCCTGCATCTACGCTGCGAAATGCCCGCCGATGACATGCTGGCTTTGTTCGAGCCGGTCGCCGAGCATCCGCGCGTGCGCATGGTCAGCCTGATGGACCACACGCCTGGCGTGGGCCAGTATTTCAACCTCGACTATTACCGCTCGCTCCAGCGCGGGCTCGGCCTGTCCGACGAAGCGATCGAGCGCCGGATCGTCGAGCTGCGCTGCAACCGCGCCCGGCTGCGCGGGCCGAACCGGCGGCGTGTGCTCGCCCGCCTGTCCGGATCGGGCATCGCCGTGGCCAGCCATGATGATCGCACCGAGGCCGAGGTCGCGGAGAACGCCGCCGACGGCATCGACGTGAGCGAGTTCCCCGTGACCATGGGGGCCGCGCGCGCCGCGAAGGCTCTTGGCATGGCGGTGATCGCCGGGGCGCCGAACATCGTGCGCGGCGGCTCGCATTCCGGCAACGTCGCCGCGCGCGACCTGGTGGAGGCTCGCGCGGTGGACGCGCTCGCCTCCGATTACGTGCCCAGCAGCCTGGTAGAGGCCGCCTTTCTCTGCGCGCGGCGCGGCCTCGACTTGCCCGGCGCCATCGGGCTGGTCACGGCGGCTCCGGCACACATCGCCCGGCTACACGATCGGGGGCGGATCGCGCCGGGGCTGCGCGCCGATCTCGTGCGGGTGCGGCTGCACGGCGATCTCGCCGTGGTGCGCGCTGCCTGGCGGGCGGGCGAGCGCGTGGCATGACCTGGTCGCCACAGGCGCGCGCCGCCGTGTTCTACGCGCCGGACGCGGATGACCCGCTCTTCGCCGCCGGCGCGACTTGGCTCGGCCGCGATCCCGAGAGCGGGGCACCCTCGCCGCAACCAGATATCCCGGACGTCGCGGCCGTGACCGAGGCGCCGCGCCTCTATGGCTTCCACGCCACGCTGAAGCCGCCAATGCGGCTAAGACAGGGTGTGACGTGGGAGAGGGTGCTGGACGAGGCGGCCGGGCTTGCCGCTTCCATCGCGCCCTTCGACCTTCCGTTCTTGCGCGTGGGCGACCTGTCTGGCTTCCTCGCCCTGCGGGAGACCGAGCCTTCCATGCCGCTCCAGGCCCTGTGCGATCTCTGCGTCGCTCACCTGGACCCGCTTCGCGCGCCGCCGGACCAGCACGAGCTGGAGCGGCGCCGCCGCCCTGGACTGTCGGGGGCGCAGGAGGCGCTGCTGCCGCGGTGGGGCTACCCCTACGTGTTCGGTGAATGGTTCTTCCACATGACGCTGACCCGGCGGCTGAACGCGGCGGAGCGCGACCTCTACATGCCGGCCGCCGAGCACCATTTCGCGCGTGCTCTGCTAGAGCCGCGCCGCGTCACGGACATCTGCCTGTTCACTCAGCCCGCGGCGGGGGAGCCGTTCCTGGTCGCGGAGCGGCTGAAGCTGCGCGGCTGATCCGTCGGCAACGGGGCAGGGTTCGGGACTCGCGGCCTAGTTTCAATCGCGGCCCGGCGAACTGTAGCTCGGCCTCTCCCGCGCGCGGGAGAGGTGGGAGGGGCGCAAGCAAGATGCGGATGCTTCAATGTGATCCGAAAACGTTCTAGAAATCGGCGCCGTAGCTCAGCCAGGCTTTCAGGTTGGCGGCGGTCTGCTGCGCTGGCGGCACGGCGCTGATCAACCGCTCGAAGGCGCGATAGCGCGCGCGCCCCGCGTCCTGCACGGCCCCCAACCGACCCGGCAGCGGGGCGCGAAGCTCATTCGGGATGATGTCATTGAGCAATGTATCAAGCATCGGTTGCACGCGCGGGTCATCGGGAGTGCTGTCCAGCTCGGCGCGGCCACGCGGCGTCGCGTAATCGTAGAATTCGAGCTGGAGCGACGCGGGGTCGATGCGCGCGTCAGCGCCGCTCCAGTCCGCGTATGTCCCGAGCTTCGCGTCCGCCGTGCGCAGCCCGACAAGGTGGAGCGGCGCTCGATTGAAGTTGAACTGGCCAAGCACAAGCTCGTCCGTGGCGAGCAGCACGTACTCGCGTCCCGGCGCGGCGGCCGAGCGCAACATCGCGAGCATGTCGTGGCGCGTGCCGTAGATGGTGGCAAGATCACCTGTCATCCAATGCCGGCTGCCGTTGTGACCCAGTCCGACCAGCAGCCCAAGCATATCGACCGATGAGGTGAGCCCGGTCCGCTCCACGCCGACATCGCCGGCGAAGCGGCCCGTCGGATCGGCCACGATCAGCGGCACATGGTACGCCTCGTCATACACGCTGCCACCTTTGCCGGCGGCGAAGCCGTGCGCCCCGGCGAACTCGCCATGGTCGGAGCTGAAGACGATGATGGTGTTGTCGGCGACCGCGCGCGGCAGCGCGGCCAGCACCTCGCCCACGCGCTGGTCCACGATGGACATGGTCTGCGTGTAGCAATCGAGGCTGCGCTGCCAGTAGGTGAACGGC
Organism: Acetobacteraceae bacterium; assembly: GCA_035252035.1. Taxonomy (GTDB): domain Bacteria; phylum Pseudomonadota; class Alphaproteobacteria; order Acetobacterales; family Acetobacteraceae; genus DATFDN01. The sequence continues at coordinate 7,544 of DATFDN010000286.1, forward strand.
GCTGTGCCGATCCCGTACGGCATGGTCTGCCGCCCCGGATAGGGAGCAATTGCAAAACCGGACTGAGTCGCGTCGTCGGACACGCCGCCCCACACGGCGGCCTGGAACAGCCGGCTGAAATACTGCGTGGACGGCTTGCCCTCGGCGATCGCGACCGCCGGCTCCCAGTTCGGCGGCAAGGCAGGATAGCCAAGGGCGGGCGGCGCCTTCAGGGGATTGTCGTCCCAGGCCACGACCGGGGGATAGTCCTGGCCGTTGTTCTGCGAATAGTAGTTGAACGGCACGAGAGCGGCCTGGGCATTGAATAGGTCGTTGTATGTCTGGAACTCGGTGCCCGCCCAGAAGAATTGCTGGTCGTGCGGGTTGATGAAGCCGACCGTCAGACACCACGGTGGATCCTCCGGTGTTCGCTGGTTCAGCCACTGCACCGCCTGACCCGCGATGTACTCGTCGTTCAAGTAACCATGCGGCTGGTCGCCGACCGTGCCTTGCAGGTTGGAGCCGTTGGGGTCCGGCTCGGTCATGCCCGAGAAGCCGTAGGCCTCAAGCGCATGGCCCGTGGTGCGCGGCAGCGACAGGTGCCATTTGCCGACGTAGGGCGTGAGGTACCCCGCCACGCGCAGCAGCTTCCCATAGGTTGGATAGGAGGGGTTGAGCACGGGCGGGATCGAGATCTTGGTTCCTGGCGTCCCCTTCAGCGTCTGGAGCGTCCAGGTCTGCTGCGTGTAGAGCCCGGTGATCAGCGTGCCGCGCGCCGGGGTGCAGGCGACACCCGCCGTGAAGTGGTTGGTGAACCTCACGCCCCGCTGCCAAAGGCCGTAGGTGTTGGGCATGAAGCGGGCGAGGAACTCTCCAGGGCTGTTGATCCCGGACGGGAACACGCTGGGGAAGCGCAGCTCATCGACGAGGATGAACAGGATGTTCGGCGGCGGCGCGGCGGCCGTGGCCGCTCGGCTGGCTGGCGCGGGTCCGCCGAGGCCGCCCAGCAGGCTAGCGGCGGCGGCCGATGTCTTCAGGAAGTCACGCCGGTTCATGGGATGGTCTCCGATCCTTGTGTCACAGGGCTCGCTGCCCTGGCCGCGCATCCGCGGCGCGAACCGTGTCGCACCGCCCGGCGCCGCGCTGCACTGGCAGAAACCGGCCGCGTCTGGCAGAAATTGGCCGCATTGATGGGTGTGTGGCGGAAGGCCGATGCAACGCGACGCGGCTGCGGACACCGGGCCTGTCTTCGCATCCGGCAACGGCGGCGCGACCGTGTCGGAGATTGCCGCGCTGCGGTCAGACCCGCGATTCAAGCAGGCGGTTCGCGCCTCGGCCGCCGGGCTGATCGAAATGTACCAACGTCATCGCATCATGAACCGCGTGCTCAACGATCGCGGCCATGTCGTGATCGGTTGGATGGCGCTCTATCTCCATTTCCACGGCGGGCCGGGGGAATCGCCCGGCCTCACGGTCGGACGCGTGAAGGCGTTGTGCGCCGAGACGGGTGTGTGCAGTCCCGGCCGCGCCGCCGCGACGCTGGCACTGATGCGGTTCGCCCGCTACTTGGCGCCAGCCGCAACCGCCGCCGATCGCCGGCTGCGCATCCTGGTTCCGACCGAGCGCATGATCGACGCGCACCGGGAGCGCTGGGCGGCCCTGCTCGACGCGATAGCCCCGCTGGTGCCGCACGCCGCCGAGGCGCGCGCGAAGCTTGATGAAACCGAGTTCGTCGGCGCCTTCGTCCGCCATGCGGGCGCGATGTTCCAGGCGGGTTTTCGGGTCGATTTCCATACGCCGGAACTCGGTCCGTATCTTGAGCGCTCGGCTGGGCTCCTCGTGCTGTGCAACCTGTATCTTGCGTCCAAGGCGACGCCCGGGCGCCCCGTGACGATTTCGATTTCCGACACGGCTCGGCGCTTCCTGGTCTCGCGGGCGCACGTGCGCAGCCTGATCGAGGCCGCGGCGGGTGATCGATTTGTCGAACACCGATCCGGCGGTCTCAACAACCTGGTCGTTCTGCCGCGTCTGGTGGACGGGCTCGAAACACTGTCCGGAGGCGTATTCGTTTTCCTAAGCCTCGTCTCGCGCGCGGCCTTGGGCGAGATGGCACGTCGCGAGCGGAACGCCGTCAGCGGGCCGGCGCTCTTCCATCCGGCGTCCCAGGCCGTCGCGGCCACCCGCGGCGGGGCCGAGAGGCCAGCAGGGTGATGGCCCGGGTACGCCGCCAGTGCGTGGACGCGGTCCGGGGCAATAGCCCCAGATCACGCCCTGAGTACGATCGCCACCCCCGCCGTTACGCCCAATGCGCCGGCCGCCAGACATAGCGGCCCTGGCGCGGCGCCCACTGCCAGTGGCCGGGGACATAGCGGCCATAGTGCGGCCGTCTCGGCACGTAGTGGCCCCCCACCCAGACATACTGGACACCGTTCCACTGCCAGTGGCCCGGTTCCCAGATATAGCGGGCGCTAGGAGGTGGCGGGATCGGCTCCGTGCGAGGGGGCGGCACCGGCGGATAAGGCGGCTGCGCCAGCGCGGGACCAGCGCCCGCGATGGCCAGGCCGAACAGAAGCGCTCCAGCGAGGATTGGTTTCATGCGTGGCACCCTCGATAATCGCGGGTACGAAATAGCGCGCGGCCGCATCGACCGAAATCAAATGTCGGCGTAGCAATGGGTCTCCCCCTCGGCGCCGGGATGCGTTACCGCGCCGAGATGCGCGGGGCCGACAAGCTGCGCGTATTTCCAGATCGCGCCGCTGTTGTAGTCGGTGCGGCGCGGGGTCCAGGCGGCGCGGCGCGCGGCGAGCTCGGCCTCGGGCAGCATGACATCGATGCTGCCCTTCTCGGCGTCAATCACGATGCGGTCCCCGTTGCGCAGCAGCGCGATCGGGCCGCCGACCGCCGCCTCCGGCCCGACATGGCCGATGCAGAAGCCGCGCGTCGCGCCCGAGAAGCGCCCATCGGTGATCAACGCCACCTGCTCGCCCATGCCCTGGCCGTAGATCGCACCCGTGGTGGCGAGCATCTCGCGCATCCCCGGACCGCCCTTCGGCCCCTCGTAGCGGACCACGATGACATCGCCCGCCTTGTAGGCGCGCGCCTGGACCGCAGCGAACGCCTCCTCCTCGGAGTCGAAGCAGAGCGCCGTGCCCTCGAAGCGCAACCTGTGCAAACCGGCTATCTTCACGATCGCGCCGTCCGGCGCGAGATTCCCCTTGAGCCCGACCACCCCGCCGGTGCGCGAGAGCGCGCGCGAGACCGGATACACCACATCCTGGTTCTCGGGGAACGCCACGTCCTTCAGCGTCTCCGCCAGGGTCTTGCCGGCAACCGTCATGCAGTCCCCGTGCAGCAGCCCGCCGTCGAGCAGCGCCTTCAGGATCACCGGGATGCCGCCGATCTTGTGAACGTCGAGCGCGACATATTTCCCGCCAGGCTTGAGATCCGCGATGTACGGCGTGCGGCGCATGATCGCCACCACGTCGTCCATGGTGAAGCGGATGCCCGCCTCGTGCGCGATGGCGGGCAAATGCAACCCGGCATTGGTCGATCCGCCGGTCGCGCCCACCACCACGGCGGCATTCTCCAGGGCGCGGCGCGTAACGATGTCGCGCGGGCGCAGGCCGCTCTCCAGCAGCGCCATGACCGCGCGGCCGGACTCCACCGCCCAGCGGTCACGGTCCTCATAGGGCGCGGGCGAGCCCGCCGAGCCGGGCAGGGCGAGCCCGATCGCCTCGCTGACGGTTGCCATCGTGTTGGCGGTGTACTGCCCCCCGCAGGCCCCCGCCGAGGGGCAGGCGACGCATTCCAGTTCATGCAGGTCCGCGTCCGACATCTTGCCGGCGGCGTGCTGGCCGACGGCCTCGAAGACGTCAATCACGGTCACGTCGCGATCCTTGAACCGCCCCGGCAGGATCGATCCGCCGTACATGAACACGCTGGGGATGTTCAGCCGCAGCATGGCCATCATCATGCCCGGGAGGGACTTGTCGCATCCGGCGAGGCCCACGAGCGCGTCATAGCAATGCCCGCGCACCGTCAGCTCCACCGAATCGGCGATCAGGTCGCGCGAGACCAGGGACGATTTCATGCCCTGGTGCCCCAT
>DATFDN010000287.1:0-10500 GCA_035252035.1 Acetobacteraceae bacterium
GACCCGGAACAGGCTGGCGGCGTGCGCGCACATCGGGCAGGGTTCCAGGGTCACGAACAGCGTGCAATCTGGCAGGCGCGGCGCGCGCCGGACGTGGGCGGCCTGGCGCAGCGCGAGCAACTCGGCATGGGCGGTCGCGTCGTGGCGCGCCTCCACCTCGTTTCCGGCGCGGCCCAGCACCGACCCGTCCGGGCCGACGACAACCGCCCCGACCGGCACCTCGCCGCGCGACCCTGCGGCGCGGGCCTCGGCGAGCGCGAGCTCCATGGGCGACGCACCTGTCGGTTCAGCCGGCGAGCGGGAGGGAAAACGTGGCATGAAGCACGACTAGGGTATGCTTACAGGTTGCCTGATCGGCCTGAACGGTGCAAAATAAGTTAATCCCAAATGCAACCGCTGGTGCGAAAAGGGAGGCTCGAAATGCCGGACATGCTGCTTCGACAAGTCGCCCTGGTCTCCGAATCCCAGCAGATCAACCCCAGTGACCTCGCCACGGTCAGCGCCGCCCTGCAAAAGCAGGCCACGCGCGACTTGACCCAGTTCTGGGAGATGCAGGCGACCGTGGACTCGTTTCCCCGCCTGGAGGACGTGCCGGTTGGCTATTGGCCCATCATCCTCAAGGACAACATCGATGTCGCCGGCGCTGCGGGCGTGCATGAGGACAACCAGGGCCAGCCATTTGCGCTCGTCACGGCTGATCCCGACCGCGACGTGTGGTCGCTGACGTGCAGCCACGAGATGATCGAGATGCTCGTCGATCCGTTCGGCAACCGCCTGGTCGCGAGCGACTCGCCAAAGGCCGATCAGGGCCGGGTGCAAATCCTGGTCGAACCATGCGATCCATCGGAATCGGCGGAATTCGCTTACACCATCAATGGCATCTTGGTCTCCGATTTCTACTCCGTCCATTTCTTCGACCCTGTTGCCGCGCCTGGGGTGCGCTACTCGTTCACCGGCGCGATCCAGGAGCCACGCCAGGTGCTGCGCGGCGGCTATCTGAGCTGGGCCGATCCGAGCACCGACATATGGTGGCAGGAAACCTGGTTCGAGGGCGATCAGCCCTCGTTTCGGGAACTCGGCAAGCTCAACGCGCAGGACGGCAGCTTCCGCAGCCAGGTCGATCGCGTCACCGCCCAGGCGAGGCAGGTTGTGCAGTCCACGGGCATCCGCGCCGCGAAAGCAGCCGGCCTTTCCCTTAGACAGACCCGCGCGGCCGAGGAAGCGCGCGCCGCACGGCTGCGCCGGCAGATCGACGCCCTCGTTGGCAAGGGCGATGGCGCATCGGGCGAGGCGAGGCCGACCACACCCCAGCGGCGCCGCTCCGTCCCGCGCGGGTTTCGCGCGGCACCTTCCCTCGCGTGAGCCGTCCGCTAAAATCGGGCGGCGGTGCAAATGGGGTGCGTGCGATGAGCGATGATGCCGAGGCGCGACGGCGGCGGGTGGCACGCCTGCGCGAGCAGATTGACAGCTTGACCAAACAACCGGGCGTTCCCGGAAGCGAGCAAGGCGCGCCCGAAACCCAGCAGCGGCGGAACGCGCCGCGCGTGCGTCCGGTGTCACCGCGGACGTTTGTTGAACAACGTATGCGCGAACTGGACAGCGGCAAAAAGCGGGACTGAACGCCCTCAGCACGGGTGATACGCCGTCACCTCGCCACGCCAGACCGTGACGGATTGTCCGTCCAGAATCCAGCTCACCTCGGCGCGCGTCGGGATACGCCACCTGTCCACCTCGCGATGGTCGAGGAAGCGCCCACGCCACGGCGTGGGAATGGCGTGGGTACCGACCATGCGCGGGCGGTCGTCAGCCTCGATGCCGATGATGTCGCCGTCCTGGAACACGAGCCGGACGCGCGCGGGGCCGTCGGGGCTGTCCGCGGAAACCTCGATCGTGCTGCTGTCGATCTCGCGCCAGCGCAGGCGCGCGTTGCGCACCATGGCGTGGGGCGCCCAGGCCAGCTCGGCGAGATAGCGCATCAGCTCGCCCTTGCTCACCTCCGGCCCAGCGGCGCGGGCCACCGGAATGGACCCGAACAGCCGGGCTTCCAAGTATCCCTGCCCATCAACATAGCAATCGAGGATCTGCACGGGCAGGAGCGGCGCCATCCTCATGCGCGCCAGCCAAAGGAAGCCGGGCTCATGCACCTGGATCGTCTGCTCGGCGCTCACCGGACGCCATGCGTCATCGGGGCCTGAGCGCATTTCCGCGCGTTGGTGGAGGCGAACGAGATCGGGCGCCGCGCCAGGCGCGGCACGCTGGACGTAGGAGCGCACCACCGCCGGGACGGGAAGATCGGGCGCATCGGAGGCCGGGGCGCGCGCGAGCCGGGCGGTCAGCGCCTGGGTGCGCTTGCGGAAGCTGGCCGAGGCGATCCCGTGGGCGAGCGCCGCGCCAGCGACGGCGACTGATGCGGCCGCGACAAGACAGCCCGGCTCCAAGGATGCGCGTCGCATGACGGAAATCTTGCCCGCTCACGTCGCCCCGGTCTAGCAAGCCGCGATGAACAGCCCCACCCGCCGCCCCGTGATCGGTGTCACCCTCGATGCCGAGCCGCCAGGCGGTTACTCGAAGTATCCCTGGTACGCGCTGCGGGCGAACTACGCCGAGGCCGTGATCGCCGCCGGCGGCCTGCCCGTGGCGCTGCCCCATGACGCCGGGCTGGCACTCGACTGGCTGGCGGGGATCGACGCGCTGATTGTGACCGGCGGCGCCTTCGACATCGATCCCGCCCTCTACGGCGAGGCCGGGCGTCATGCCACGGTCACGCTGAAGGAAAGCCGGACGGCGGCCGAACTGGCGCTGACCCAAGGCGCGCTCGGTCGCGAAATGCCGGTGCTGGGGATCTGCGGCGGCGAGCAATTGCTGGCCGTGGCGCTCGGCGGCACGCTGGTCCAGCACATCCCCGACACCATTCCCGAGGCGCTGGAGCACGAACAGCTCAACCCGCGCCACGAGCCCGGCCATGCGGTCGCCATCCGACCGGGCACGATGCTGCACCGGATCGTCGGCGCGGCGGAGATGCGGGTGAACTCGGCGCACCATCAGGCGGTGCGCGAGGCCGGGCCGCGCGCGGCGGTCAACGCCGTCGCTCCCGATGGCGTGGTGGAGGGCATCGAGGCCACGGACATGCGGTTCTGCCTGGGCGTGCAGTGGCACCCGGAGTTCTTCATCGATCCCGGCGACCGCCGCATCTTCGACGCCCTGATCGCCGCCTGCGCCCGATGACCGCTTCCCCCGAGCGGGGAGAACGCGTCGCCAAATGGCTCGCGCGCGCGGGTGTCGCCAGCCGGCGCGACGCGGAGAGGATGCTGGCCGAGGGGCGCGTGCGCCTGAACGGCGCGGCCGTCACGCACCCGGCGAGCTTCGTGCAAAGCGGCGATGTCGTGCAGGTCGATGGCACGGTCATTTCGGCACCCGAGAGAACGCGGCTCTGGCGCTATCACAAACCAGATGGCCTGGTGACGACGCACCGTGACCCGGAGGGGAGGCCGACCGTCTTCGAGCGGCTGCCACCGGAACTGCCGCGCGTCATCAGCGTCGGGCGCCTGGACCTGACCAGCGAGGGGCTGCTGCTGCTGACCAATGACGGGGCGCTGGCCCGCCGGCTGGAACTGCCGGCGACTGGATGGGTGCGCCGCTACCGCGCGCGGGTCCACGGGCGCCCCGATCCGAAGGCGCTGGCCGCTCTTTCGCGCGGCGTGACAATCGAGGGGGTGCGCTACGGCCCGATCGAGGCCGGGCTGGACGCCGTGAAGGGCGAAAATGCCTGGCTCACGATTGGCCTGCGCGAGGGGCGCAACCGGGAGGTCCGGCGGATCATGGAGCATCTCAATCTGCCGGTCTCGCGCCTGATCCGCGTCTCATACGGCCCGTTCCAGCTCGGCAACCTGCCGCGCGGCGCGGTGGAGGAGGTTCCCGCGCGGGTGCTGCGCGACCAATTGCCGCGCGGCCCGGCGTAATGCGCGTCATCGCGGGCGCCTGGCGCGGCCGCCGCTTGATCACACCGCCGGGCGGCCAGACACGTCCGACCGCTGACCGGGTGCGCCAGGCCTTGTTCGACATGCTGCTGCACGCTCCTTGGGCTGGGCGGACGGCGGTTGAGGGCGCCCGTGTGCTCGACGCCTTCGCCGGAACGGGCGCCTTGGGCCTGGAGGCCCTGTCGCGGGGGGCGGCGCACGCCACGTTCATCGAACGCGAACCCGCCGCGCTCGCGGCCTTGCGGGCCAACATCGCGGCATGTGGGGCAGGGGAGCGGGCGCGGGTGATCGCCTGTGACGCGTTGGCACCGCCGCGCGCGCCGGCCGCGTGTGGGCTGGTGTTCCTCGACCCACCTTATGAGAGGGGGGCGGAGGGGATCTTGGTCGCCCCCGCGCTGACCGCCTTGTATCAGGCGGGCTGGATCGCCCCGAACGCGCTGATCGCCGTGGAGACTGCTCGTGGAGCCCGCGACCCGGTGGGAATCGAAGCTCTTGCTGCGCGCACCCATGGCGCGGCTCGGATCACGATTGGGCGGCTCGCATAATTTTGCCTACTGGACGCGGTTGGCCGGGAACAAAACGGCGACAAATCCGTTTGGCGCCCCATGAGCACGAACCCCAAGACACCGGATCCCGGGCACCCCGGCAACGCCGTAAAAGACCCCGACGAATGGACCACCGGCGAGGAATCCATGACCGGCGCGCAGGCATCCTATCTCAAGACACTCTGCGAGGAGGCGGGCGAGGAATTCGACCCCAACCTGACCAAGGCCGAGGCATCGAAGCGCATCGACGCGCTGCAAGCCAAAACCGGGCGCGGGCGCGATCATTGATGGGTCTTGCGCCCGGCGCCAAACCGGGCCACATAGGCCACATCGTCAACGGAACTGAAAGGAGGTGATCCAGTGTCTCATTGTTTGATGCCGGCGCCAGTCGCCGCGGCCTGGATCGTTGCCTCATCCCGTGGGGTCGCATAGCCACGGCCGAAGCCTGGCTCACGGACAGACAATGGAAAGCCTCGGGATGCGTCCCGAGGCTTTCGCATTTCAAGCCCTGCGTACGTTCCAGAACGTCACGAAGCCGTTCAGAACCCCGGTGATCTCCTTCTTGTACGACGTTCCTTGATAATACTGGCCCAGTGGGACGTAGGGCACGTCCTGCAATGCCTGGAGCTGAATTGCGTCGGCCAGCGTCTTGCGCGCTTGTAGATCGGGCGCATCGATCCATTGCTGGCGCAGCGCCTCGATCTTCGGGGCAGTCGGCCAGCCGAACAGTGCTTGTTTGCCGTTGCCGCGCAAGAAGGCGTGGCCGACAGGATTTGACTGGTCAAGGCCTGCCCAATTCGTCGCGAAAACACTCCAGCCGCCAGCCTCGGGGCTGTCCTGCTTGGTGCGCCGCTGCACCAGCGTGCCCCAGTCCATCGCCTGGTAATCCACGTTCAGGCCGGCCCGCTTGAGGAAATCGGCGCAGACATCCGCCTCGGCCTTCAGGATAGCGAAATCGGTTGGCGCCATGAACACCACCTTCTCGCCCTTGTAGCCGGCCTGCTCGATCTCGCGCTTGACCGCCGCATAATCGCGCTTGCCGCGGAAGACATCGAGGCCAGCATCGCTTGCCATCGGCGTGCCGGGCGCGAAGACGCCGGTCGGCACATAGGTCAGCTTGGGGTCGTCTCCGGCCACCGCCATCACAACGTCCTTTTGGCTGACCGCCCTGAGCAGGGCGCGGCGGATCGCTGGATTGTCGAAGGGCGGGTACAACTCGTTCATGCGCAAGCAGCACATCAGTCCGGTAGGGTCCATGACCTCCACAACCAGCCCGTCCTGACCACGCAGCAACGGCAACATGTCGCCGGTCGGATCTTCCCACCAATCCATCTCGCCGCTCTGCATCGCGGCCGCCTTGGTGGAGAGGTCGGGAATCACATGCCATTCCACGCGGTCGAAGTTCACGATCTTTGGCCCGGCGGTCCACTGCGGCGTGCCGCCCTCGCGCGGCCTGTAGGCGGGGTTGCGGTCATAGACCGCCCGGGAGCCGACGACACGCTCGGCGGCGTTCCAGCGGAATGGGCCGCTGCCCACCATCTCGGTGATCTGCGTATACGGGTCGGTCTTGGCCAGCCGCTCCGGCATCATCGCGCACATCAGGCTGCCCGGATGACCGAGCGCGTCCGGCAGCAACGAAAACGGCTTGTTGAGACGGAACACGATCGTCTTGTCATCGGGGGCCGAGAGCTCGTCCGTGTAGGCCATCAGGGTTTGACCGTACGCGTCCCGCTTGCCCCAGCGCTCGATCGAGGCGACGCAGTCGCGCGCCAGCACCTTCGTCCCGTCATGCCAAAGGAGTCCATCGCGCAGCGTGAGCTTCCACAGCTTGCCGTCGTTCTCGACCACATGCCCGGCCAGCATCTGCGGCTGCATCCGGAACGCGCTGTCCATGCCGTACAGCGTATCAAAGATCAGATAGCCGTGATTGCGCGTGACATATGCGGTGGTCCATATCGGGTCGAGGATGGTGACATCGGACTGCGGGATGAATTTCAGCACCCGTCCGGACTGCGCTCGCGCGACGGAGGGTGCGGCAAGCGCGGCGGCGGAGCCGGCGAGGAATGAGCGGCGCTTCATAGGCACGGCCTTCCGTAAACAGTTGGTTCACGGGTAGATGGCAGTGTGGCCGCAAGGCAGGCAAGGGCCGGGATCGGGAGAGACGCGCGTGCAGGTCGCGATCGGCTTACCAAGGCCGGACATCATCGGGCAGTTCCTACGCTTCGGCATGGTGGGCGCCTTCGGGTTCCTGATCGATACGGCGACCGTGTACGCGCTGCGCGGCATACTCGGGCTGTATGGCGCGGGGCTCGCGGCCTATGTCGTGGCCGCGTCGGTGAATTGGGCGCTGAACCGAAGCTGGACGTTTCGGGCGGGCGTGCGCGGGGCCGCGCATCGGCAGTGGGCACGCTTTCTGTTGGTCAATTTGGCCGGCTTCGTCCTGAACCGGGGCACCTATGCCGCGCTCGTCAGTGCGGTGCCGATTTGCGCCACCCAACCGGTTCTGGCGGTCGCGGCGGGGGCGGTCGCTGGGATGGGAGTGAACTTCACGCTGTGCCGGCAATTGGTGTTTGCTGGCGAGCGGACCACGCGCCTCTAACCCGACCCGCCGCCGCCCTTTGCCAACCCGATCGAGCGGCTGGGTGGGATCAAGGCCCGTCCCGCCTCGCGCCCGTTCTCGCCCGGACAGGAGCAGGGACGGCCGGGTGCGCCAGACGGCTCCAGCGGGCAGGTAGCGCTTCCGGTGTAGCATTGCGGGGCCGGGGGCCGCTTGGGATGGAGCGGCGGCCCCCTCTCGGCCCGTGGCCCAGGCCACAGCAGCGGCGGCGGTTGCACGACGATGACCGGCGGAGGCGGCGGGGGCGGCGGGACGAACACGAACACAGCCACCCGCGCCTGTGCGCCGGACAGGGAGGCCAGGGCCGAGACACTGGCCGCCACGAGAAGCCGGCACACACGACCCGAACGAGAGCACACGGAGCCTCCTAATCCGCCCAGGACAGCGGCACTGCCTGCGCAACCCTAAATCAGCGAGCTCGGGGTGGCATCCATCCCGCTGGCTCCCTCCCGCGCGGGGAGGGGAGTCACGCGCATCGACGATGCCGTCAGGAAGCTGGTTCGAGTATCCGCTGTCCTGCGCTCCTGTTGTCCCTGCCTTCTAGACCAGGATTGTTCGTCTCGTCGGCGAAGCGAGCGGCCTCTCGCGCTCTCTCCTGCACCTTGCGAGCAAGCTGATAGGCTTTCACGGCATCGTAACCCCTCTTGCGCCGTGCGAGGATACCGGCTTCCGAGAAGTCGATCCCGCCGGTCATTGGCTCGTGCTCGCTCTGGATGATGTGCAGGTTCCCTAGGCACCGGCGCTTGAGCAGCGTCTGGAATTGCTCGTCGTGCCAAAGCTGCGAATCGGGCGACACCTCCGCGCGCAACTTGCGAATCATCGCGGCGTATTTGCGCAATCCCTTCCTCCCGCTGTAGTGCAGGGTTGCATAATCGTCCCAGAAACGGTTCTCGAAGGTCAGTTCCATTTTCCGGGCGACGACCTCCTGCATGTTCGTCGGCAGCGGCATCGGCTTCCCATCGGGAAAGAGGTTGATCTGCACGATCGGCACACTGTCGGCCTGCTCATCGTCCAGCAGGTCTATCATCGGGCGCACGGGCGTGTTGTCAAACAAGCCGCCATCCCAATGCGCCTTGCCATCCACGAAGGCCATCGGAAAGCCGGGTGGCAGCGCCCCGCTGGCGAGGACATGATCGGACGTGATCCGGTCAGGCTTTGCCTTCCAGTCAGGCGCCCTGTTGCGGAACCGCTTCAGCACGCCTGTTTCCACCTCGGTCGCCGTCACCGCGAAACCCATGTGATCTGGGTCATTGATCTGGTCGAAATTGCACACCTGCTCCAACGTCCGCCGCAGGGGCGTAACGTCGCAGTACGCGGTCCACCACGGGAAAGTCAGGTAATCCATGCCCGATCGCGGCAAGTACATGGCCCGATTGCCGAATGGGGCGAACCACGGGATGGAGGCAAGCACGTGCCGATTTATCAGCAGCTTCCACAGCGTTTCGAGCGAGGCGATCACGTCGCCGCCGCGCGCGCCGGCGATCGCTGCGGCGTTGACCGCTCCGATGGAGACGCCCGCGACCGCGACCGGATAGTATCCCTCCTCGCAGAGCGCCGTCACCGCACCCCACTCATAGGCCCCCAGGGCACCACCACCCTGCATCACCAGCGCGACCGGCTCTCCGCTGCGCTGCATTATGTTTCGCATGACAGTCATGGCCTGCCTCCTTGGCGAGGCGCCAAGGAAGCGCAAGCGGCGAGCCGGATGCTGTGACCCGGCTCACACCGCCCTATACCCAGTCCGGCCAGCGCGGCGGGTGCGCCCCGAGCGGGGCGGGCGGCAGATCCCAATCCGACGGCGTTTCGGAATACCGCAGCACCGGGCCGAGATAGTGCAGGCGGCCAAGCGCGCTATCGCGCTCAAGCATATAGCGGGCCAGGGTGGGCGCGGGCACGTTTGTCTTGGCGGGCGCCTCTGGGTCGAGGCCCAAGTCAAGCAACTTCATCGCGGTTCGGCAAAGCGACACACGCACGTGATAGCTGCCGCCTTCGCGTGCCCGCCGGATCAGCGCGGCGAGCGTCCCGAATGCCGCCAGGAAGCCAGTGATGTAGTCGTTCGGATAGAAGTCCTCGGTAATCTTCGGCGCCTCATCCGAGCCTAGCGCGGTCGCGATCCCGGTCGCCGCTTGGGCAAGATGCTCGAAGCCGCGACGATGCGCCCACGGCCCTGTGAAGCCGTAGCAACTCGTTGAAACGACAATGATGCCTGGCTTCGCTCTGGCCAATTCTGCCGGACGAAAGCCAAGATCCGAGATTGCTCCGGGCCGGTAGCTTTCGGAGAACACATCTGCTGTCTTGACCAACTCCCAAAGTGTCTCCTTGGCTTCCGCGTCCTCCTTCAGATCAAGGAAGGCACTCAGCTTGCCGTGGCCTCCGTCTATGTCGAATGGGGGCAGTTGCGGGCGTTTTGGCCCGTATATGTGCAGCACCGTCGCGCCCTGCTCGGCCAGGCACTTGGCGCAGGCGGGTCCGGCGATGACATGGGTAAGATCAAGCACGCGGATGCCGGAGAGGGGCCGAATCCCGGTTGGCGGGTCGAGCTTGGACAGCTCGGGAAAACCCACGCGTGGCCCGTCCGCGATCTTCTCGATTTCAACCAAGGGCGTTTGCCTCAGCACCTTCCCCTGTGGATGGCTAAGCCACTCGTCGCGCCTGCGCACCGTCACGGCGCAGGTTTCCTTCTCTGCGGCCTTGTCCTCCAAGTCAGGCGCACTTTGGTTGGCGATGGCCTTCTTTATGGCATCTCTGTTATCAGGACATTGCAGTAGGTCGAGCAATCTGTCGCGCAAGTCGGGATAGCCGCCATTGATCATTACCGAACGTTTGTCCTTGGTCGGATACATGCCGATGGTCGGATAGCTGGGTTCCGTGAGCGCGATGCCATACTTCCACTGCCGCTGATACAACACGCTTTGCAATGCGAGCGCGGCCCCCTCCATATCCAGAGTCGCCTTTTGCTGCCGCCCGGTCCGTATCCGCCATACCTCGCAGATCAACGCCGCTTGCGCGCCCAGCGCGGCAGCAGCCAGCTCCGTCGCCCTCAGTGGCGTGCCCAGCAGCAACTTGCCCTTACCGACTGTCACCACGTCCGATCGCGCCTCTACACCGGCGCAAGCGATCAGCTCTTGTATCAATTCTTGGATCACACGCACCTCCCTAGTCATTTCCTTGCTCTTTACTTGCAGACAGATCCTACTACAGTCTGCCATGCACTGAGGGGAATCTCACGAGAATTCGATGGATCCTTTGACTGCGGCATTGGATCTGCTTGGGCTTGGTCATTACGCTGCTGCATTCAGGGCCGCGGATGTCGACCTCGACACCTTGAAGCTGCTGACCGAGGATGACCTGAAGGAACTCG
>DATFDN010000288.1:0-4663 GCA_035252035.1 Acetobacteraceae bacterium
GGGACGCCGGTTCGCAATAGCATGACGGGCGCGAGCCCCCTCACCCCGGCCCTCTCCCCCGCAAGCGGGGGAGAGGGGGTATGCGTGGAAGCCAGGGCTTCATGCAGCGCGAGGTGAACCAGTCCCTCGCCCGCGAGTTCGGGCTCAGCGGCGAGGAGTACCAGAAAGTCTTCGACATCCTCGGCCGCGGGCCGACGCTGACCGAGCTTGGCGTGTTCAGCGTGATGTGGAGCGAGCACTGCTCCTACAAGTCCTCGCGCGTCTGGCTGCGCCAGCTCCCGACCGCAGCGCCCTGGGTCATCCACGGGCCGGGGGAGAACGCCGGCGTGGTCGATATCGGCCACGGCCTCGCCGCGGTCTTCAAGATGGAAAGCCACAACCACCCGAGCTTCATCGAGCCCTACCAGGGCGCGGCGACCGGGGTGGGCGGCATCTTGCGCGACGTGTTCACCATGGGCGCCCGCCCCGTCGCCAACCTCAACGCGCTGCGCTTCGGCAGCCCGGCCAACCCCGTCACAAGGCGCGTGGTGGACGGCGTTGTGCGCGGCATCGGCGGTTACGGCAACTGCGTGGGCGTCCCCACCGTGGGCGGCGAGGTCAACTTCCACCCCGCCTATGACGGCAATCCGCTGGTCAACGCCATGACCGTGGGTGTCGCGCGCCGCGACCGCATCTTCCTCTCCGCCGCCACCGGCGTGGGCAACCCGGTCGTCTACGTAGGCTCCAAGACCGGGCGGGACGGCATCCACGGCGCGACCATGGCTTCCGCGGAGTTCGGCGCCGACGCCGAGGCGAAGCGCCCCACCGTCCAGGTGGGCGACCCCTTCACCGAGAAGCTGCTGATCGAGGCGTGCCTGGAACTCATGGCGACCGATGCCATCGTCGCCATCCAGGACATGGGAGCGGCCGGCTTGACCTCCTCCTCGGTCGAGATGGCGGGCAAGGGCGGGGTTGGGATCGAGCTGGACCTCGACCGCGTGCCCCAGCGCGAGTCCGGCATGACCGCCTACGAGATGATGCTTTCCGAGAGCCAGGAGCGCATGTTGATGGTCCTGCGGCCCGACCGCGAGGAGCAGGCGCGCGCCATCTTCGCGAAGTGGGAGCTGGACTTCGCGACCATTGGGCGCATCACCGACACTGGACGCATCGTCGTCCGGCACCAGGGCCAGGTGGAGGCCGACATCCCGCTCACCCCCCTCTCCGAACAGGCGCCGCTCTACCACCGCCCCACCACGGAGACGCCGAGGCCGGAGCCGCTCTCGGCGGCCCGCATCGAGGACCGGCTTGGCCTGGCGCGCGCGCTGGAGCGGCTGGTCGCCTGTCCCGACCTCTGCTCGCGCGCCTGGATCTGGGACCAGTACGACGCCCTGGTGGGCGGGCAGACCGTGAAGCGTCCGGGGCAAGCCGACGCGGCGGTGGTGAGGGTCGAGGGCACGCCGATGGGCCTGGCGCTGACCACCGACTGCACACCTCGATACTGCGCCGCCGACGCCGAGACGGGCGGGCGCCAGGCGGTGGCCGAGGCGTGGCGCAATCTCACCGCCGTCGGCGCCCGGCCGCTCGCCATCACCGACAACCTGAATTTCGGCAATCCCGAGAAGCCCGAAGTCATGGGCCAGTTCGCCGCCGCGATCCGCGGTATGGCGGCGGCCTGCGAGGCGCTGGATTTCCCGGTGGTGAGCGGCAATGTCAGCCTCTACAACGAGACCGAGGGCCGCGCGATCCTGCCCACACCCGCGATCGGGGGTCTTGGCGTGATCGACGACGCGGCGAAGGCGGTCAGCATCGCGCTCCGCCCCTGGCTCGACCTGGTGCTGGTCGGCGCGACGCGCGGCTGGCTTGGCCAGTCGCTCTGGCTGCGCGAAATCGCCGGCCGCGAGGACGGCGCCCCGCCCCCCGTCGATCTCGGCGCCGAGAAGGCGGCGGGCGATTTCGTGCGCGCGCAGATCCTGGCCGGCGCCGTGCGCGCCTGCCACGACGTCTCCGATGGCGGGCTGCTCGTCGCGGTGGCGGAGATGGCGATGGCCGGCATGACCGGCGCGCGCCTCTCCGCAGGCCCTCGCGAGATCCCCGGCCACGCCTTCTGGTTCGGCGAGGACCAGGGCCGCTACGTGCTGGCGGTCGCGGACTCCGCCGCGCTGGTGCGCGCCGCCGAAGCGGCGGGGGTTCCAGCGTCGCGCATCGGCACCTCGGGAGGGCAGGATTTGACTCTCCCCGACGGCGGAACCATATCCGTCGCGGCCCTTCGCGCCGCGCACGAGCGGTTCTTCCCCGCCTGGATGGAAAATTGAGGAGACGGACATGCCGATGGCAGCCAGCGAAATCGAATCGCTGATCCGGGCCGCGTTTCCCGACGCGCGCGTGACCGTCGAGGACTTGGCCGGCGATGGCGACCACTACGCCGCGACGGTCGTCTCGGAACAATTCCGCGGGCTGGCCCGCGTGCGCCAGCACCAACTCGTCTATGATGCCCTGCGCGGGCGCATGGGCGGCGAGCTGCACGCCCTCGCGCTGCAAACATCGGCCCCCGATTAAGGAAAGCGACCCATGTCCGACCAGCCTGTTTTCGATCGCATCCAGTCCGAGATCGCCGAGAACCCGGTGATGCTCTACATGAAGGGATCGGCGATGTTCCCGCAATGCGGCTTCTCGGCCCGCGTGGTGCAGATCCTGTCGCACCTCGGCGTGCCGTTCAAGACCGCGAACGTGCTGGAAGATCCGGAACTGCGCGAGGGAATCAAGCAGTTCTCGAACTGGCCGACCATTCCGCAGCTCTACGTCAAGGGCGAGTTCGTCGGCGGTTGCGATATCATAACCGAGATGTACCAGTCTGGCGAGCTGGAGGCGCTCCTCAAGGAGAAGGACGTTCCGCACCAGGCAGAGGCGTAGGGTAGAAGTAGGGCGGGATAGCGCAGCGTATCCCGCCGTCGGACCTTCGTCGGTAAGGCGGGACACGCTATCGCTATCGCTATCCCGCCCTACGATGACGGATTATCGCCAACACCGGCGACCCACGCCCGATCGACATTTCCCTCCTCATCAATCGCCACCGCGTCGGCGAGCGCGCCCCGCATCAACCGTCCCCGATCGCGCAAACCTAGGAAATCGGCTGGCGTCGTGCTGGCCATGCGCAGCGCCTCGGCAAGCGAGGCGCCCAT
This sequence comes from Acetobacteraceae bacterium, assembly GCA_035252035.1. Taxonomy (GTDB): domain Bacteria; phylum Pseudomonadota; class Alphaproteobacteria; order Acetobacterales; family Acetobacteraceae; genus DATFDN01. Next base: position 3,159 of record DATFDN010000288.1, read on the forward strand.
CAAAGCCATGGCGTTGCGCACCGCGCCCGCCATGTCGAGATGCGCGCCGGCGAGCGTTCCATCCTCGGTCGTGAGCCGCCCGTCGGCGACCCGTATCGTCCGGCCGTGCAACGAGAACGCGGCGATATCCGATCCCACGGAGGCCATCGCGTCCGTCACCAGCATCAGCCGCTCCGACCCCTTGGCGCGCAGCGCGAGGCGCAGATTGGCGGGATGCACGTGATGCCCGTCGGCGATGATCCCCGCGAAGCTGTCGGAGGCGAGCGCGGCCCCGACCGGGCCAGGGTCGCGGCCCGAGAGCGGCGGCATGGCGTTGAAGAGGTGCGTGAAGCCGCGCGCGCCAGCGCGCAGCGCGCGCGACGCCTCTTCCCACGAGGCCGCGCTGTGGCCGATCGCGACCGTCACGCCGGCATCGGCTAGGCGCGCGATCGCTTCCGGATCGGCGCGCTCGGGGGCGACGGTCAGCAGCAGCGGACGCGGCGCGCGCGCGCAGAGGAAGTGGAGGTCGTCCTCGTCCATGCGGCGGATCAGCGCCTCCGGATGCACGCCTTTACGCGCCGGGTTGAGGAATGGGCCTTCGAAATGCAGACCAAGGATGCCGCTCTCGCTAGCCTCGATCGAGCCCCGCACCGAAGCCGCCGCCGCCCGCATCTTGTCCGGCGTGTCGGTGACGAGCGTGGGCAGCAGCGCGGTAGTGCCGAACTGGCGATGCGCCGCGGCGATGGCGCGCAGCGTCGGCAGATCCGGGTTGTCGTTGAACAGCACCCCGCCGCCCCCATTCACCTGCGCGTCGATGAAGCCGGGGGCAAGGATCAGGTGCCGGGGAAGGCGCTCGGTCGGCACGCCTTCCGGCGGCGAGTCGGTCAGGTCTCGGACGCGCCCGTTCTGAATCAGCAACACGGTGTCGCCGCGCATCGCCTCGCCGGTGAACAGTCGGGCGGCGTGGAGACCCCGGACCCCTCCCCCGCTCATCCCTCCAACGCCCCCCGCAGATGCCCGCCGGCTCGCGCCAGCGCCGCCTCGGCCGTGCCGCGCTCCATCCCGCGCAGGATCATCAGCGCCGCCAGCTTCACCTTTCCCCCCGCCTCGCGCAGCGTGGCGCGCGCCTCGTCCGGCCCGCATCCGGTGAGCCCCGTCAGCACCCGCTCCGCCCGCCGGCGCAGCTTGTCGTTGCGGGCGAGCATATCGACCATCTGGCCGCGATAGACCCGCCCCAGGCGCACCATCAGCGCCGTCGAGAACAGATTGAGCGCCGCCTTCTGCGCCGTGCCCGCCTTCATCCGTGTCGAGCCGGCGACCGCCTCCGCCCCGGTCTCGGCCAGGATGGGATAGTCCGCCGCGCCCAGGAGCGGGGCGCCCCGGCTATTGGCGAGGCCGATGGTCAGCGCCCCGCGCGCCCGCGCCTCCGCGACGCAGGCGAGAGTGAAGGGCGTGGCGCCGCTCGCCGCCACGCCCACCAGCACGTCGCGCGCGCCGATGCCGTGCTCCGCGACCACGGCGCGGGC
>DATFDN010000289.1:0-3035 GCA_035252035.1 Acetobacteraceae bacterium
CGCGCGCGCGCCTCCGGCCCCAGCTCGGCGAAGCGGGCGGCCTCCTGCCTGGACACGAACAGCGTGACCGCGCTGGCCGCCGCCGCCCGCCGCTCGAAACGGAGCAGGTTGCGCGCCTCGCGCACCCAGACGGCGCGCATCGGTCCGCGTTCCCGGCGCGCGTACATCGCCCATTTCTCGGAATCGACATCGACCATATCAAGGACGGTGGGCAGCCCCGCCCCGAGCACGTACGGCATCATCGCCGCCGTGTAGACCAGCGCCAGATCCATGCCTTCGGCAATCTGCCCCTGGGTCCAGCGTCGCAGCGCGGCGCTCCGGTAATAGTCAAGCATCAGCGAACGGCCCGGCCGCGCGCGCAGCAGCGCCGCCAGGCGCTGCCGGCGACGGCTGATGCCGAACGCGCCGACCGCGCCGCACAAGCGGCGCAGGGTCGCCACTCCATCCCAATCGGCTGGATCGTCCACCAGGCAACCCAGACGGATGTCGAAGCGATCGGCGAGGTGGGCGATGAAATGGTAGGCCCGCAGCTTCTCGCCCTTGTCAGGCGGGAACGGGATGCGGTGAGCGAGCAGCAGCAAACGAGGCACGCGGCGTTTCCTCCGCTGGAGGGATCAGGGTGGATCGATGGACAACCCAAGCCTCGCTGCCTTCCCCGGTTAGCCGGACTGGATAGGTCGGGCTCCCGGCCGCGTGCAAGCGGGCGATCAGGCGCGCGCGCTGCTCCGGCGGCACCAGGCACATCACGAAGCCGCCGCCGCCCGCGCCGGACACCTTCACCGCCATCGCGCCAGCCGACCGGGCAAGGCTCTCAAGCCGCTCGGTCTCGGCCGTGACGATTCCCCCCGCGGTCTGCTTCTTTGCTTGCCAGGACCGGTCAAGCGCTGCGGCGAACGCCGCGAGGTCGCCGGCGAGCAAGGCGTCGCGCATCGCGGCGACGCCGGCCTTGAGCCGGTGCATTCCATCGAGCGCGGCGGCCCTGTCCGCGTCGAGGTTGCGCGCTTGCTCGGCGATGATGCGGGCGGAGGCGCGCGCCTGGCCCGAGAAGGACAGCACGAGCGAGGCTTCCAGCTCCCGCGTGACCGCCGGGTCCAAGCGCAGCCTGTCCACCACCACGTCGCCGCGCGGGGGGAATCGCATCATGTTCACCCCGCCATAGGCGGCGGCGTACTGGTCCTGCCGCCCGCCCGCGAGGCCAAGCTCCCGCCGTTCGATATCGCAGGCGAGCACGGCCGCCTGACGTGGCGTGAGCGAGCGGCCGAGGAACGCGGCATACGCCTCCACCAGCGCGACGACGAGCGCGGAGGACGAGCCAAGGCCGGAGCCGAGCGGCGCATCCACCGAGGTCGTCACCGTCAGGGCAAGCGGCACACCTTCATTGTAATCGCGCATCGTGCGCTCATAGACGCCACGATGCAGGTCGAGGGCCGAGTCTGGCAGCCGGGGCGCGGGACGGTGCGTCTCGGTCCGCTCCAAATCGCAGGCGTCGAACACGAGCCAGCCGTCCCCGCGCGCGGCGACCGAGGCGAAGGCGTAACGGTCGATCGTGGCGTTCAGCACGGCGCCGCCGAAGCGCCCCGCGTAGCTCGGCAGATCGGTTCCCCCTCCGGCCAAGCCCAGCCGCAGCGGCGCCCGCGCCCGCGCCAGGCGCGCGGGGAGCGCGTTGGCGGTGGCGTTGCCGGGCGCGTCGGCGATGCGGGACCGTGCCATCCCGCAACGAATAGCTTGCCAACGGTGAACAAACCGCTATCAGGCGCCCTCATGGAGCTGGACGACCACGGATATGCCGCCGATTTCCTCGCCCGCTCGGCTGAGGCCGCTTCCGCGCTGGCCGCCGACGGGGAGGCACGCGCCGTGCTGGCGCGGATGGCGAAGGCCACAACCGCCGCGATGCGCGCCGGGCGGAAGCTGATGGTGGCCGGCAATGGCGGCAGCGCCGCTGACGCCCAGCATATCGCGGGGGAGTTCATTTCCCGGCTGATGTTCGATCGCGCGCCGCTGCCCGCCATCGCGCTGACCACCGACAGCTCGGCCCTGACCGCCAGCGCCAACGACTACGGATACGAGTTCGTGTTCGAGCGCCAGGTGCGCGCGCTGGCGCGGGACGGGGACGTGTTCCTCGGCATCTCGACCTCCGGCCGGTCGCCCAACATCCTCCGGGCGCTGGATGCGGCCCGCGAGATGGGGGCGCTGTGCTTCGGCTTCGCCGGGCAGGATGGCGGCGCGATGACCGAGCGCTGCGCGGCGCTGTTCCGAGCGCCAGCGCGGGAGACGCCGATCGTGCAGCAGCTCCATATCACGGCCGCGCATCTCTTCTGCGCCCTGGTGGAGCGCGGGATGTTTCCTGGTCGCGCGGCACCGTAAGGCGCGAGCCCATGGCCCGCTGGGCGCTCCTGCTCGAATACGACGGTGCCCCGTTCGTCGGCTGGCAGCGCCAGGCCCAGGGGCTTTCGGTCCAGGACGTGCTCGAATCCGCCGCCGCCCGCCTCGCGCGCGGCGAGGCCGTCAGCACCATCATCGCCGGCCGCACCGATGCCGGCGTCCACGCGGCCGGGCAGGTCGCCGAACTCACCTTGCCCACCGCGCTCGACCCGGAGCGGTTGCGCGACGCGCTGAACTTCCACATGAAGCCGCACCCGGTCGCGGTGCTGCGCGCCGCGCCCGCCCCCGATGGCTGGAGCGCGCGCTTTGCAGCGATCCGCCGCACGTATCGCTACGTGATCTTGAACCGTCGCGCCCGCCCCGCCCTCGATCTCGGCCGCGTCTGGCACGTGCCGGCGCCGCTGGACACCGAGGCGATGGCCACCGCCGCCGCCCTGCTGGTGGGCCGGCACGATTTCACCAGCTTCCGCGCCGCCGCCTGCCAGGCGAGAAGCCCCCTGCGCACCCTCGACCGGCTCGATGTGATGCGGTGTGGCGAGATGATCGAAGTGACCGCCGAGGCGCGCAGCTTCCTGCACCACCAGGTGCGCAACATGGCCGGCACGCTGAAGCTGGTGGGCGACGGAAGCTGGCGGCCCGACCGGGTCGCCGCC
>DATFDN010000290.1:0-5037 GCA_035252035.1 Acetobacteraceae bacterium
CCTTCGTGGACGGACTTCAGGCGAATCTGGGAGCACGCTTCTCCACGAACGCGGCCTTGCCCTCCATGGCATCATCGGAGAGTCCGAGCGGAACCGTGATCTCCTCTTCCATCAGCAACCCGGTCGCGTAGCCGTGGCGCAAGCCAGCAGAGGCACAGCGCCGACAGGCCGAGACGGCCTTGGACGACACGGCTGCGATCCGCGCCGCAAGCTCCAGCGCGCGCGCTTCGAGCTGATCGTCAGGAACCAGTTCCTCGAAAATCCCGATCCGGTAGGCTTCGCGCGCGTCGATCGGCTGGCCGGTCAGCATCAGGCGCAACGCCTGCCCGCGGCCGACCAGCATGGGAAGCCTCTGCGTCCCGGTCGCGGTAGGCATGGCTCCCAGCCTGACCTCGGGCACCCCGAAGGTCGCGCTGTGCCCGGCGATCCTGAAATCGCAAGCGAGGGCCATGACCGCGCCACCGCCCAACGTATGGCCATTGCACGCGGCAACAACGGGAACCGGTCCGCGCTCGATGGTCTCGTTCAGCTTTGTCTCGACCCGCCTCGCCTCTTCGATCCAGGCTGCCGTGGCCTCGAATTCCCGGATGTTCGAACCGGCGGAGAAGGACGCGCCCGAGCCAATGAGCACCACGCAGCGGGCTCCATGGGTCTGGTGGACCGTTTCCAGGAAAGCGGTCAGGCGGCGCCTCGCCTCGACGCTGAAGACGCCAAGCGGCTTGGAGACGATGCGCACCAGGACCACGCCAGGCGAGGCCACGCTGGCCTCGAACGTGTCGTTGGCGACGGGATCAGCCATGGCTTGCCTCCTCAGGCCGCGTTGCGTTCGGCCGGTGCGGCGCTTCCGGCTGCACGGGCCAGGAGTTCCAGGCCGAACGGCTCCGGCCGGAACAGGCGCTCATCCATCCGCTTCAGGTCGGGAGCCACCTCCAAGGGAGTCCCGGCGCGCGCCAGCACGTCGCGCTGGAGATCGACACCGGGCGCCAGCTCCACGACCCGCAAGCCGGCCTCGCGCAGCTTCAGCACACAGCGCTCGGTGACGTAGGTGACGTCCTGACCGCGGGCAGCGGCGGATCGCCCACTGAACGTCACATGGCCGACCTTCGGCACAAATTTGGCGATCTTGCCCTCCCGCTCGATCCGCAAGAGGCCGTGGCCGGCGGAGACCTTGAGCCCGCCCGCGGTGAAGTAGCCGCTGAAGACGATCTTGCGGGCACTGGCGGTGATGTCCACGAACCCGCCGCAGCCTGCCGTGAGATAGGGGCGAGAGGGCAGGCGTGAGACATTGACGTTGCCGGACGCGTCAACCTCCAGGAAGGACAGCAAGGCGCAATCGAACCCGCCGCCTTGGAAATAGGTGAACTGCTGCGGCGCGGGGAACAGCGCTTGGGCGTTGGCGGCACAGCCGAACTGGAAGCCAGTCAGCGGGACGCCGCCCACGGCGCCTTGCTCGATGACCCAGGTGACCGCGTCCGCTTGACCCTCCTCGATTAGGATCCGCGGAACCAGCGCCGAAATTCCAAACCCCAGGTTGACAGCGCTGTTGTCCGCCAATTCCATTGCTGCCCGTCGCGCGATCAGTTTGTCCACGCTCCACGGCTCCGGGGCAAAGCTGGACAGCGGGCGCCGCAGTTCGCCGCTGATGGCGGGATCGTAGTCCGTTTCCGTCGCCTGCGCTTGACCTGGATCCACGACAACGTAGTCCACCAGGGTCGAGGGAATATGGACCTGCTGCGCCGGGATCGACCCGGCGGCTGTGGTGCGCTTGACCTGGCAGATGACAATGCCGCCCGAGTTCCGCGCGGCCAGGGCGAGGTCCGCCATGCCGAGAACGGCGCCCTCATGCTCCATGGAGATGTTGCCGCGCTCGTCCGCCGTTGTGCCACGGATCACCGCGACCTTTGGGTACTGGTTCGGGAAGTGCAGCCAAGCGTCGCCAGCGAACTCGACCAAGTGGACGATCTCACCCCGCCTCGCCGCCGCCTCGTTCATCTTGCAGCCGTCCAGTCGCGGATCGGCGAAGGTGTCGAGACCGATCTTCGTCAGCACGCCTGGCCGTTTCGCGGCGGCGTCGCGCGCCATGTCGTACATGACGCCGGAGGGCACGTTGTACGCGGCGACCTCGTTCCTCCCGATCATCTCCCAGATCGCCGGGGAGGGCAGCGACGACGGCCCGCTCGGGTAGGAGCCTGCGATGATCGTGGAGACCAAGCCCTTCCGGGCAAGGTGGTCCACGCCCTTGATGCCATACATGTCGCCGGCGGCGATCGGCAAGAAGACCGTCAGGTCTCGCGGGCGGCGTTCCGCCGCGAATCGCTCGCCCACCGCGCGCAGGACGCGGTCCGGGCAGTTCAGGCCGCTGGACGCGCCAATGGCGACCACGGCCCCGTCCGGGATCAACGCCGCCGCCTGGTCGGCCGAGATGAACTTGTTACGCACAGACACTCTCCTCCGGTCGATGGAGCCCTCACACCCGAGTGGATGGTCAGATTGAGCTTGATCAATCTACTAGATCGATATACTAGATCGGTCTAGTAAACGCGTCGAGGCGGGATTGCAACAGGAAAATCCGCACGCCTCGCGAAGGAAGGGTGGTATGAAAGCGCAACAATCTCGCAGCGCGCTGGTCACCGGCGCGGGTCGCGGCATCGGACGGGCGATCGCGATCGCCCTCGCCGATGCCGGATTCGATGTGGCCGTGAACGACTTGCCGGGCTCGGACGATCTCGCCCGGACCGCCGAGGCCATCACGCGGCGGGGCCGCAAGGCCCTCGCGCTGCCGCTCGACATTGCCGACGTGGCAGCCCATTCCGGCTTTGTCGATCAAGCCTGGTCCGCTCTCGGCCCGCTCGATTGCCTGGTCAATAACGCCGGCGTCTCAGTGGCCCAGCGCGAGGATATTCTGAGTGTCAAGCCGGAGAGCTTCGATCGGCTGATCAGCGTCAACCTGCGCGGGCCGTTTTTCCTGACCCAGACGGTCGCCAAGCGAATGGTTGAGGCATCGTCTGACCACCTCCGAACAATCATTACGATCTCTTCGATAAACGTCGAGTTTGCATCCACCGATCGCGCTGAGTACTGCCTGTCCAAGGCGCCGCTCGCGATGATGTCGCAGCTTTACGCCACACGCCTCGCGCGGCATGGCATCAACACCTACGAAGTGCGGCCTGGCGTGATCCGCACGCAAATGACCTCGGTTGCCAAAGGCCGTTACGACGAGGCGTTCGCAAGTGGCCTCGCCCCGATCGCGCGCTGGGGTGAACCAGAGGACATCGGCCATGCCGTTGCGGTGCTGGCCTCGGGCGCCCTGCGCTACTCCACGGGCGAGGTCTTGCACGTCGATGGCGGCCTCGCGGTGCGGCGGCTGTGACAATGGTCCGCGCGGCTGAGCGGGGCGAGATGGTGCTCCGGATCCCGCCGCCACGGGAAGCTCAAAACATGACAGGCAAGGAAACCATCCGATGACATCCCTCCGACTCCCCACTTCGAACGGCACGCTGGAAACGCTGGAGGTGCCTGCGCCAGTGTCGTGGCGTACGGCAACCGCCGGGGAGGCGCTGCCCCGTATCGCCCTCTCGGCCGGTCACGTCGTGGCCGACCCGACAGCCGATGTCTCGCCCATGCAGGAGGCCGCCATCGACTTCGAGAAGACCCAGCAATTTCGCGATCACCTTTGGAACCTCGGTCTCGGCGTCGCGGAGGCGATGGACACGGCCCAGCGCGGCATGGGCCTTGACTGGGAAGCGGCGAAGATCCTGATCCGCAACACGGTCGAGAGCGCCAAACCCCGACCGGGAGCCGTCGTCTTCTCCGGCGTCGGCACGGATCACCTCGACCCACCCGGCGCAACGCTCGACGACGTGGTCCGCGCTTACCTCGAACAACTCGGCTTCGTTCAGGGACTTGGTGGCCGGGTCATCCTCATGGCCAGCCGAGCGCTGGCCCGTGCCGCGCGCAGCGCCGCCGACTATGCCAATGTGTACCGCCGTGTCCTGGCGGAGGCGGACCAGCCCGTCATCCTGCACTGGCTGGGCGAGATGTTCGACCCGGCGCTGGCGGGTTACTGGGGGCCGCAAGGCACCTCGGCGGCCATGGACGCGTGCCTCGCCATGATGGACGAGAACGCGTCTAGGATCGACGGCATCAAGATATCACTGCTTGACAAAGATCTCGAGGTCAGCATGCGGCGGCGTCTCCCGGCGGGCGTCAAGATGTACACCGGCGACGATTTCAATTACCCGGAGATGATCGCCGGTGACGCCTCCGGCCACAGCCACGCGCTCCTGGGGATTTTCGATCCGATCGCGCCGATCGCGTCCGCGGCTCTCGTGGCGCTCGGCACCGACGGGCCGGCGAAGTTCCGAGAAATCCTCGACCCCACGGTGCCGCTATCGCGCGAGCTGTTCCGTGCCCCGACCCAGTATTATAAGACCGGCGTCGTGCTGCTGGCCTATCTCAACGGCCATCAGGACCATTTCGTCATGCTCGGGGGGCAGCAGGGCGCCCGGTCGGTCCTCCATTTCGCCCGCGTGTTTCGCCACGCCGCGGCGATCAGGCTTTTCCACACCCCTGAGATGGCGGTCGCCCGCATGCGCACCGTACTGGCCCTGTACGGTATTGAATGAAGACGGGCTGTTTGACACCGCCCATTGGGGTATGACGAATGGGGGTGGGCGCCCTGCCAACGGTGCGAGCAGGCAGCATGGAGGCGGTTCTTCGCTTGAGAGAGGATAGGCTGCAAGACTCACGGCCTACGCTAGCGGACATCGCCAAGGCTAGCGGTGTGTCCAAGGCCACCGTCTCCCTCGTCCTGCGCAACAGCCCGAGCATCCCGGAGCGGACGCGCAAGCGAGTCCTGTCGGCCGCGGAGCAGCTTGGCTATGTGTACAATCGAGGCGCCGCGAGTCTGCGGTCGACTCGGACCCGCCTGATCGCACTCGCCATCAACGATTTGGTAAACCCCTACTTCGCGGAAGTCACCGCTGCAATCGAGGACGCGCTTACCGCCCAGAACCGAATTGTGATCCTGTCGAACAC
>DATFDN010000291.1:0-13170 GCA_035252035.1 Acetobacteraceae bacterium
GTGGCCTTCAGCTTGATCGTGCCGGTCGTGGGGTCAACCTGGTTGTCGAGCACCGCGAGCTGGCCCTGGTCGAGCACGGTGCCCGAACCCGGCCCGGTCTCGTTCATCGCCACGACCAGAGGCGGGCTGGGTTGCTGCATCGACGCCGCGATCTGTGACAAGTCCTGCTGCGGCAAATTGAACAGCACCGAGATCGGACGAATCTGGGTCAGCACCACCAACCCGGTCGCGTCCGAGGCGTGGACGATGTTGCCGGCGTCAACCTGACGGATGCCGGCGCGGCCGTCGATCGGCGCGGTGATCGTGGTGTAGCCGAGCAAGGTGCGCGCGTTGTCGATCGCGGCCTGGTCGGAATTGAGCTGCGCGGTGAGCTGCGCCACCGTCGCCTTCTGCGTGTCCGCCTGCTGCGCCGTGGTGTAGTTGTTCTGCACCAGCTTCTGGTAGCGCGCGAGATCGACCTTCGCGTTGGCGAGCAGCGCCTCGTCCTGCGCCTTCTTGGCCACCGCCTGGTCGAACGCGGCTTGATAGGTGCGGGGGTCGATGCGGGCCAGCACGTCGCCCTTCTTGACCTCCTGGCCTTCCTTGAAGTCCACCTCGATCAGGGGGCCATCCACCATCGGCTTCACGGTCACGGTGCTGTAGGCTTGCACCGTCCCCAGGGCGTCGAGCCAGATCGGCACGTCGCGCTGCGCGGCGGCCGCGACCAGCACCGGCACCGGGGCGTTCGCCCCGCGGTCGGACTTGTCGCGCGTCCCCCTTCCCGCGGGCCAGAGCCAGATCGCCGCGCCGATGCCAACCAGGAGAATCGCCGAGACCAGGCCCACCACAAGCCGCGAGCGACGCGTGCGGGGCCGCTCTTCGAGTGTGATCGCGTCGCGCGTGCCGATGTCCATGCTCAGGCGGTCTCCGTCCGGCTCCGCCGGTCCTCGCGATATCGTGTGGCACGGGGCGCGCGGCAATTCATGGCTGGTTCCTTCCCGAGATGGGAAGCGCCACGGGGAGCGCGAGGTCTCCCGCGAGGATGCCCGGATCAAGACCGGGAAACGCCTCCATCGGGCCGCCGGGCGGGGCCACCCAGCCGCCGCCCATCGCCTTGTACAAGTCGAGCAGAGCGAGGACGCGCGACAGGCGGATCTGCACCAGCGTGTCCTCATCGTTGAACAGGGTAGTCTCGGTGGTGAGCAGGGTCGTCACGTCGGCGGTGCCCGCCGCGATCTGCGCCCGCGCCGCCGCCTCCGCCCGCCGCGCGGTCTCAACCGCCTGGCGTTGCAAGATTTCTTGCTCGCTGGCATAGCGCCAGGCGGTGAGGGCGTTGTCCACATCGGTGAAGGCCTGCACCACCGACTTGCCGTAGTCGGCCAGCAGCTCGGCGTAGCGCCCCTTCGTCTGCTCCAACTGCCCGCGCAGCGCGCCGCCATCGAAGACGGGCTGGGCGAGGCTCACGGCCAGGCTCGCGATCAGTCCGCCCGGCGTCAGCAGGTTGCCGAGCGCGTTGTTGGCGTAGCCGCGCTGGCCGGTGAGGGCGACGGACGGGAAGAACGCGGCCCGCGCCGCCGCGATGTCGAACCGCGCGGCGACCAGCCGCGCCTCGGACGCGGCGACATCGGGGCGGCGGCGCAGCAGCTCCGACGGCAGCCCCGGCGAGACGATGGGCAGCGCCAGGGCGGTCAGCGTGCCGGGCCGTGCCGTGACCGCCTCCGGCGGACGGCCTGTCAGGATGCCGAGACCGATCAGTTGCTGCTCAAGCTGGCTTTGCAGCGCCGGGATGTTGGCCCGCTCGGCCGCGACCAGGGCGGCCTGCTGGTCGCGTTGCAGGGCCGTGGCGGTGCCCGCGGCGAGCCGTCCCTCGATCACCGCCAGCGATTGCTCGGCGCTGGCGAGGTTCCGGCGGGCCACGTCCAGCCGATCGACCAGGGAGAGGGCGGTGAACCAGGTCTGCGCCACATCGGTCTGAACGGTCAGCGCCACGGTCTGGGCGTCGAAGCGGCTGAACGCGGCGTTGGCGATGGCGGCCCGCCGCCCGGCCCGGTACCGGCCCCAGAAATCGGCCTCGTAGGCGACGTTCAGGCCCAGGTTGTACTGGTGCAGGGTGATCGACCCGGATCCGCCCCGCCCCGCGAAACTGAAGCTGCGGCTCCCGAGCCCTTCCTGGGTCAGGCTCGCGCCGGCCGTCGCGTTCAGCGACGGCAGCAGGCTCGCGCCGGCGATGCGGACCTGGGCATCGGCCTGGCGCACCCGCGCCATGGCGGCGGCGATGTCGAAATTGCGCGCCTCGGCCTCCGCGATCAGCCGGTCAAGGGTGGGCGAACGAAAGCCGCGCCACCACTCCGGCGTGGGCCAGATCGTCCGCGCGGCGGCCGGGGTCGCGCGGAAGCCGGCGGGCAGGTCGAGCGCCGGACGGCTGATGCCCGACCCGATCCCGCAGCCGGCCAGGGCCAGCCCGAGCATCGCGGCGGACATGGCGCGCGGCAGGCGGAGGAGAGACATGAGCGGCATATCGGAAGACATTGTAACACGCGTGTTGCGCATTGCTTGCGGCGCGTCTCCGCCCGATATGCTGTCTGCGGCCCTTCTTGATCCGCCCGCGCGATGCCAACCGATCTGCCGAACCTGCTCACCCTCTCCCGGATCGCCGCCGTCCCCCTGCTGGTGGCGCTGGTCTCGCTGCGCCTGCCAGCCGCCGACCTCGCCTCGTGCGTGGTGTTCAGCGCCGCCGCCATCACCGATTACCTGGACGGACGGATCGCCCGCGCCCGGCGCCAGCAATCCAGCTTCGGACGTATGCTCGACCCGATCGCGGACAAGCTGCTGGTCGGCTCCGCGCTGATGATGCTGGCCGGAGAGGGGCGGTTCCCCTTCCTCACGCTCTATCCGGCGGTGCTGATCCTGCTGCGCGAGATCCTGGTCAGCGGCCTGCGCGAGTACTTGGCGGGGCTGCGGGTCGGGCTGCCGGTGACGCGGCTCGCCAAGTGGAAGACCGGGTTTCAGATGGGCGCGCTCGGCACCCTGCTCGCCGGGGATTCGACGGCGGCGCTGGTGCATCTGCCCTTCGTGCCGGTGAACGCGATCGGGGCGGCCATGCTGTGGGTGGCGGCCGGTCTGACCCTGGTGACGGGCTGGGACTACCTGATCGCCGGGCTGCACCACGCCTCCGGCCCCGCGGGGCCGAGCGCCGCGCCTCCTCAGGCGGCCCCGCCCCGACCGTGATGAACGTCCTTGGCCTCGTGGGATGGTCGGGCAGCGGCAAGACCACCTTGCTGACCGCCGTGCTGCCGCTGCTGCGCGCGCGCGGCCTGCGCGTCTCCACGGTCAAGCACGCGCACCACGGCTTCGACATGGACCGCCCTGGCAAGGACTCCCACCGCCATCGCGAGGCCGGGGCGCACGAGGTGCTGGTCGCCTCCTCGGCGCGCTGGGCGCTGCTGCACGAGGTCGAGGGCGGGGAACCGGCGCTGCCGGATCTGCTCGCGCGGCTGGAGCCGGTGGATCTCGTGCTGGTGGAGGGCTTCAAGGCCCATCCCTATCCGAAGCTGGAGGTGCATCGTCCCGCCCTGGGCAAGCCCGCGCTCTGGCCGGGCGATCCGGCCGTGCTCGCCGTGGCGACCGACGCGAGGCTGGCCTGCGGGCGCCCGCAACTGCCACTCGGGGAGCCGCCCGTGGTCGCGGAGTGGATCATCGGCCTTCTTGCAACGGGCCGGACGCGAATGCGGCCGGATGGCGTGCTGCCTTGACGACAGGCCCATACTCGGCAGAGTGCGCCCGATCTCGTGCCCAGGAACTTGGCAACGGAGGGAATCCGCCGTCGTGCCTCCCCAGATTCCCTGCTTCGGAGCATTTGGACCAATGCGGCGTTCTGCCTTGCTCGCCCTCTGCGCGGTCTCACTGACCGGCTGCGGGTTTCACTTCTGGGATCGGCCGCCGTTCTACACCGGCTCCGACCCGTACGCGCCGAGCGGCGAGACCGAGAACATGCGGCGCGCGCGCGGCCAACCGATCGCGGTCCAGACACTCAGCCCGGCGTCGGGCAATATGTGGCCCGGCCCAATTCCCAAGATGCCGTCGATGGCCGATCTGGTGAAGCAAGAGAGTCAGGGCCAACTCCCGCCGATGCCGCGCCTGGCGGGCCAGCCGCCCGCCCCGGCGCTGCCGCCGGAAAGCCGCGTCGCGCCGCCGCCCACGGTGCAGCCGGTGCAGCCCTACATTCCCCCGGTTCCCGAGGCCGCCGCTCCTCCAGCTCCGGCGACGCCATCCGGACCGAGCACAGGCCAGGTGGTGCAGACGCCGGAAGGGCAGGGCGTGACCACCGGGGGGACCAACGCGTTCAAGACCGTGACCATGCCCAACGGGCAGACCGGGATCGTGGTGCCGAACGGCAACGGGACAAGCACGATCATCATGTCGAATGGGCAAGTGCAGACGGTACCCACACCGAAATGACATCCGATGTCTGAATCCGCCCCCGTCACGGTCCTCTATTTCGCCTGGCTGCGCGAGCGCGTTGGAGCCAGCGAGGAGCGAATCGCGCTGCCGCCCGGCGTCCGCACCGTGGGCGGCTTGATGGAGCACCTCGCGGCGCGGAGCGGAGGGCACGCGGCGGCATTCCAGAACCGCCACACGGTGCGGTGCGCCGTCAATCAAGATTTCGCCGGGCCTGACGAGTCGGTACGGCCGGGCGACGAGGTGGCTTTCTTCCCACCCGTGACCGGGGGCTAGAGCGTGGTCGCCGGAGGCGTGAATCACGCTCTCGAATTGGAGAGGGGAATGGCACGCATCCTCGTTCAGGAGGCCGATTTCGACACCGGCGCGGAGATCGCGCGCCTCACCGCCGGGCGCGCCGACATCGGCGGGATCGGCTGCTTCGTGGGCACCGTGCGCGCGCGAGCGGGCGAGCGGACCATCACGGCGCTGACGCTGGAGCATTATCCAGCCATGACCGAAGCCGCGCTCGCGCGCATCGCCGCCGAGGCGGCGCGGCGCTGGGACTTGCTCGGATGCACGCTGATCCATCGCGTCGGCCGGCTGCGTCCCGGCGACAACATCGTGCTGGTCCTGGCCGCCTCCGCCCACCGCCAGGCGGCACTGGAGGCCACCGCCTTCCTGATCGACTGGCTGAAGACCAAGGCCCCGTTCTGGAAAAAGGAGAGCTTCGCCGACGGGCGCGAGGCCTGGGTCGCGGCGCGCGAAGCGGACGAGGCGGCGGCATCGCGGTGGGACGTTTCCCCCCTCCCCTAGAGCAGGATGCGTCGAGGTGGCACCGGGCAAGCGGCCGTCATTGCTTCGTCGCGCCGCTCCTCGCGACGACGGGCCTCATCGTTTCATCTGATCTCATCCCGCTCCAAGCGCCCTCTCGGCCGAGAGGGAGCTATCCCTCCGGCTCGGTCATCGCGCGCAAGGCGCCCTGGACGGTTTCGCTCTCAACCAGCAGCTTGCGGGCGAGGTCGGCGAGGGTGATCCAGCCGCTGACATGGCCGCGCGCGTCGCGCACCGGCATCCGCCGGATATGGTTCGCCGCCATGATGTCCATGGCGGCGGGGAGGCTGTCGTCCTCCCCGCACGCGATCACGGGGCGTGAGAGGATGTCTCGCACGCGCACCCCGGTGGGATCGAGGCCGCGCGCGACCACGCGATAGAGGATGTCACGGTCCGTGACGACACCCTCGACGCGGGCTTCGTTGCCCGCCGGCAGCCCGCCCACGTCCAGCTCGCCCATCAGCTCGGCGGCCTCCTTCACGCTGGCATCGGGGTCGATGAACTCGACATAGCGCGTCATGATGTCGGAGACCTTCATCGCGGGATCTCGTCAGGCTGGTGCCATCGGGCTGGCCGCACACTCCTCCCCCCGCCCACTCCCGCAAGGGGAGGCGGGCGCGATTGATCCCCGGTGCAGGGCGATGGCGGCGCGGGCGCCGTCGATCAGCAGGCGGGTGAGCAGGCGCGCGTAGTCCTCGTGCGCCAGCGCGCCGTCGTCGCGGAACCAGTGGACCGCGTCGCCGAGCGTGGCGAGCAGCAGGCGCGTGACCGGGGCTTGCAGTTCGCGCGACGTGGCGAGCCGGGGCACGGCGGCTTCGAGGATCGTATAGAGGCGGAAGGTGACGAGCTTGCCGGCGTGGGCGATGGCCTCGCGCGCCGGGGCGGAGAGGGAGGGGAGGCCGGGGCGAAGCAGGGCGTGGGCGTGGCGGTTGGCGCGCAGCGCGGAGAACAGGGCGAGGATCACGGCATGGAGGCGGGCTTCGGGATCGGCGCTGGCGTGGCGCTCCTCGGCTTGACCCACCGCCTCCGCCACCGCGTCCAGATGGGCGTGCAGGATGTCGTGGAGGAGATGGGCGCGGGTTGGATAGTCGTCGCGGGCGGAGCGGGGGGAGACGCCAGCGTCATGGGCGACGCGAGGGACCGAGATGGCTTCGATCCCTTGAGTCGCGAACAGCGCGGCGCCGGTTTCGCGCAGGCGCTGGCGGCGGTGGAGCGTCTTGGGGGTGGGTTTGGTGGCCGGGGGCAGGCCGCGTCCCTGGGGGGCGGCGGGGGACAGGGACGGGGCGCGCTGGGCCACGGGAAGGAGGTGCAGCACGAGGGCGGGCGCTCCAGGATGTTCTGGTATTGTTCTAGCATACGCCGGTCCGCGGGTGCAATGGGATGCGGCGCCTAGGGGCGTGTCGGAGCCGACGCCGCTCCCGAGGCGCGCATCCATGCCTGTCCAAGCTCAAGATCTACGGCTTCATCACCACCTTGATGCAGCCGTCCTTCTTGTCGCGGAAGGTCTTGTACAGCTCCGGCCCCTGCTCCAGCCCCGCGCGGTGGGTGATGACGAAGGACGGGTCGATCTCGCCCTTCTCGATCCGCTCCAGCAGGCCGGGCATGTAGTGCTGCACGGGGGTCTGCGCCATGCGCAACGTCAGGCCGCGATTGATGGCCGAACCCATCGGCACCTTGTCGAGCAATCCGCCGTAGACGCCCACGATCGAGACCGTGCCAAAGTTGCGGCAGCAATGAATCGCCTGCCGCAACACATGCGGCCGGTCCGTGCCCATGAAGGTGGCGACCTTCAGCCGGTCCACCATCGAATCGAGGCTCGCGGTCGCCTCCGCCTCGGTTCCCACCGCGTCGATGCAGGCGTCGGCGCCGCGTCCCTGGGTGAGTTCCTGGATGCGGTCGTAGATGTCCTCCTTCATGAAGTCGAGCGTCTGCGCGCCTCCGGCTTGCGCGAGGGCGAGGCGCTCGGGCACCGTGTCGATCGCGATGACCCGCTCCGCGCCGAGCAGGAACGCGCTGCGGATAGCGAATTGCCCGACCGGTCCGCAACCCCAGATAGCAATGGTGTCGCCCTTCTGGATGTCGCAGAAATCGGCGGCCATGTAGCCGGTCGGGAAGATATCGGACAGGAACAGAACCTGCTCGTCGGTCAGGCTCGACGGCACCTTGATCGGGCCGACATCGGCGTAGGGAACGCGCAGATACTCCGCTTGCCCGCCCGAATAGCCGCCCAGCAGGTGGGAGTAGCCGAACAGGCCCGCCGGGGAGTGGCCCCACAGCTTCTCGGCCATTTGCTTGTTCGGGTTCGACCGCTCGCAGCCGGAGAAGAAGCCGCGCTTGCAGAAGAAGCACTCGCCGCAGGAGATGGTGAACGGCACGACGACGCGATCGCCCACCTTGAGCTTCTTGTTCTCGGCGCCGACCTCGACCACTTCGCCCATCGTCTCGTGGCCGACCACGTCGCCGCTCTCCATGGTCGGCATCACGCCGTCGAGCAGATGCAGGTCGGAGCCGCAGATCGCGCAGGCCGTGACCTTGATGATGGCGTCGCGCGGATGCTCGATCCTCGGATCAGGAACGGTGTCGCACCGTATGTCGCCCTTCCCGTGCCAGCAGAGAGCTTTCATCTCAACCCGTCCTTCTTGACGCGTCCTGGGTCAACGTGGGCAGGCCGTGATGGGTTGCGGCTGTGCCCGGCCCCGCCTATGGACGGGAGCGCATGAACCAGTTGGCACCCCTCGCCGATACGCGCCACCAGCACGTCACCTTCGGGGACGGGATGGCGCTCGACTGCGGCGCGCGCCTGGGACGCGTGACGGTCGCGTACCGGACGTACGGAACGCTGAACGCGGCGCGGAGCAACGCGGTGCTGGTCTGCCACGCGCTGACCCTCGACCAGTACGTGGCGGAGCGCCATCCCGTGACCGGCAAGCCCGGCTGGTGGGACCAGATGGTGGGGCCGGGCCTGCCGGTGGACACGGCGCGATACTTCGTGATCTGCGCCAACGTGCTCGGCGGATGCATGGGCAGCACCGGGCCGCGCAGCCCGCGCGATGGTGACGCCGGGGCGCTGTGGGGCACGGATTTCCCGCCCATCACGATCCGCGACATGGTGCGCGTGCAGAAGCGCCTGATCGCGCATCTCGGCATCGACCGGCTGTTCGCGGTGATCGGCGGCTCAATGGGCGGGATGCAGGCGCTGCAATGGGTCGCGGACTATCCCGATGCGGTGTTCGCGGCGCTGCCGATCGCCACCGCCGCGTACCACTCGGCGCAGAACATCGCCTTCCACGAAGTGGGCCGCCAGGCGATCTTCGCCGATCCGGACTGGCAGGGCGGGCGCTATTGGCAGACGGGCGCCATTCCGGCGCGCGGGCTGGGCGTGGCGCGCATGTGCGCGCACATCACCTATCTTTCCGAGCAGGCGCTGACCCGCAAATTCGGCCGCAGGCTGCAATCCGCGCCCAAGGACGCGGGCGAGGTGATGGCGCTGTTCGGCGGGCGGTTCGAGGTGGAGAGCTACCTCCAGCACCAAGGCAGCACCTTCGTGAATCGCTTCGACGCCAATTCCTACCTCACCATCACCCGCGCAATGGACTATTTCGACCTCGCGGCCGATCACGGGGGCGATCTCGCGCAGGCGTTCCGGGGCACGCGCACGCGCTTCCTGCTCGTCTCGTTCAGCTCCGACTGGCTGTTCCCGACCGCCGAGAGCCGCGCCATCGCGCGCGCCCTCAATCGCGCGGGCGCCAACGTGAGCTTCGTCGAGATCGACACCGACAAGGGCCATGACGCCTTCCTGCTCGACGAGCCGGATTTCCACCGCACGGTGGCCGGGTTCCTGGCCGGCTGCGCCGCGCACGCCCGGCTGTGAGCGCGCCCGACGAGACGAGCGGCGTCCGCTTCGTCGCCAAGAACATGCGCCTCGATCTGCGCCTGATCTCCGAAATGGTGGCGCCGGGGGCGCGGGTGCTGGACATCGGCTGCGGCGACGGCACGCTGATCGAGCATCTGTTCACCACCAAGGGGTGCGACGCGCGCGGCATCGAGATCGACATGGCGTTGGTCACGCGCGCGGTGGCGCACGGATTGCCGGTGATGCAGGGCGACGCCGATATCGACCTCGCGCACTACCCCGACGCCGCCTTCGACTACGTGGTGCTCTCGCGCACGCTCCAGGCCGTGGAACGCCCGCGCGAGGTGCTGCGCCAAATGCTGCGCATCGGCACGCGCGCGGTCGTGAGCTTCCCCAATTTCGGCCATTGGCTGGTCCGCGCGCAGCTTTTGCTGAAGGGGCGGATGCCAATGACGCCGACCTGGGACCGGATGTGGTACGAGACGCCGAACATCCATCCCTGCACGATCCGCGACTTCTTCGAGCTGTGCGCGGCCGAGGGCTATGTCGTGGAGCGCTGGCTCGCCGCTGACGAGGCGGGCGGACGGGCGCCGTGGCGGCGCTCGCGGCGCTTGGCCAACCTGTTTGGCGAACAAGCGCTGTTCCTGCTGCGGCGGAGCTGATGCGGACCGGCGCGGCCGCCGGGCCTGGGCTTCCTGAAAGTTGGACTGGTTCTCAACAACCCGCGCGGGTTCGCTTAGGGTTGCCTCTCGATCCGTGTGGCTGAAGCGTAATCCCTAGTCGCTTCACGCCTTGAATTAACCACTTTGCGGGCCATAGAATGAGTGAGGGAAGGGAATGAGACGGCTCCGGTACTCGAGGGAGAGCGAAATGAACGTTCTGCTCGTCGAGGATGACGACTCCGTGCGTTCCAGTTTGGCAGATCTGCTGGTCGATGCCGGCCTGCGTGTCACGCCGGTTGCCAGCGCCTGCGAGGCGCTTGGGATCGCGGAGAATACACAGCCCGCCGTGCTCCTGGCCGACGTGCGGCTCGGGCCGGGGATGAACGGTCTCGCCCTCGTCGCCGAAGCCCGCCGGCGCTGGCCGGGGATACGCTGTGTGCTGATGACCGGCGATCCCGTGGCGGCGCAGACATGCGAGGCGGGAGCGGACCTGTTCCTGACCAAGCCGTTTCGCACCGCCGCGCTGCTGGCGGCGCTTGGCGGCGAAATGGCGGGGTAGGCTCACCGCCAGTTCGCCAGGATCGCCTCGGCGGGCGCCACTTCGATCTGCTGGCCGAAGCGCTCGCGATAAAGCGTCAGCAGCGCGTCGTGCGTGCGGTCGGAGGCGCTGCACAGCGCGTCGCGCGCCACCACCACGCGAAAGCCCAGATCCACCGCGCCGAGCACCGCCGCCAGGACGCAGACATCGGTCTCAGCCCCGGTGATCACCAGGCTGTCGATGCCTCGCTCCCGCAGAAGGCGGGCCAGGTGCGGCTCGGTAAATGGGGAATAATGGTGCTTGTCGATCACCGTGGCTGGGGGCGCCAGCTTGGCTAGCGGGGGGACCAGCTCGATCAGGGCGGGGTCGAGCCGCTCGCGCGTCATCTGCCGCCAACGCTCGTAGTAGCGGCGCCAGGTGCCGTGCATGTCCTCGGGCTTGTCGGGCGGGACGAAGCGGGTGAACACCGTCCGGTGCGGATGGGCCTCGGCGATCCTCTGCACGACGGGCAGCACGCGCTCGAGCCAGGGCAGGTGCCAGTCGGTGCGCTCGGCGAACAAGGTCTGCATGTCGATGCAAAGATGCGCGGTGCGCGGCGTCAGAGGGCCGAACGGCAGCGTGTCCATGGGCGAGGCGATCTCCATGCGAGATGCTGGCCCGGCGGTAACGCTACAGGTCCGCAAAGGTTGGGGCCGGCGCGGCGTTGACCGCACGCTGGCGCGCGTGCCAGCGTCGCCGCATGGTTCGCATCATGCTGCTGCTCCCGCTTCTCTCGCTCTCCGGCTGCGGCCTGGTCGCCGCGCCGTGCCGGGTGACTTCAGCCGCGCTCGACATCGTCCCGGTCGTCGGGCATGTCGCATCGACACCGACCGACGCCTGCGCCCAGGTGATCGATCCCAAGCCATAGGTGGCTAGCCCAGGAACGGGAACGGTCCCGGATAGAGTTCCACGAACGCGGTGTGCGTGACGAACCCGTGCTCGGCCGACCAATGGTGGAGCTGATAGGCGGGCGGCTCCAGCACGAAGGCCGATCGCGCATCGGGGCGCAGATCGAGTTCCACCTGATGCGCGACCGATGGCGCGATGGAGGCGATCGCCGCGCCCACGCGCGCGGTGACGGGCCGGTGATCGTGGCCGCAGAGGATGCGCTGAACCTGCCCATGCCGGGCGAGCACCGCGGCGAACTCCGCCCGTTCACGCAGGGCCAGGCGGTCCATGTGCCCGATGCCGCAGAGGAACGGCGGGTGGTGCATCGCGATCAGGGTTGGCTTGTCCGGCGCGGCGGCCAGCGTGCGATCGAGCCACGCCAGGCGCCGCGCGCAGAGCGCGCCATGCGCCTCGCCGGGAACCAGCGTGTCCAGCATGACGAGGCGCACGGGGAAATCATCGATCGCGTACTGCACGAACCCGTCCTCCTGGCGCGTGCCGGGCAAGCGGGCCAGCATCACCTCGCGGTCGTCGTGGTTGCCGGGGATGGTGAAGACCGGAAGCGGCAGCGCGCGCGCGATCAGGTCGGCGAGCGTCGCGTACTCCTCGGCCAAACCCTGGTCCGCCAGATCGCCGGTCAGCAGCACGACGTCCGGCAAGGGGGGCCGCGTCATCACCGCGCGGAACGCCCGCTCGGCCAGCATGTTCGTCTCCACCACCCGATTGGCGGCGTGCCCACGCGGGCGAAGGTGCAGGTCGGTGAGCTGCGCGATGAGCATGGGATCACTCCGCTTCGCGCGGTGCCGCGTCGCGGAAGCGGGTGCGGTAGCCGTCCCATTCGGCGGCGCCCATGCGGGCGAAAGCCTCGTGCAAGGTCAAGCCGCCGACCTCCGGATGGTTGCGCGTACTCCTGAGTTCACGGAGCGCGGCGTCGCCCGCGGCGATCATCGTCTCGAACAACAGGGCGGGGACGATGACCAGGCGGTACCCCATCGCCTCCGCCTCATCGAGTGCCACATCCGGGCTCTTGCCCGCCTTGACGAGGTTGTAGAGGCACGGCCCGTCCACGCGCCTCGGCACGGCGGCGACTTCCTCCATCGTCCGGGGCGCTTCCAGGAACGCCATGTCGGCGCCCGCCGCGAGCGCGGCGTTGCAGCGCGCGACGGCCTCCTCGAACCCCGCCACGGCCCGGCTGTCGGTGCGGGCGATCACGAGGAAGTCCGGATCGGGTCGCGCCGCGACGGCGGCGCGTATCTTGGCGGTCCATTCCTCGCACGCGACGATCTGCTTGTCGTCCAGATGGCCGCACTTCTTGGGGCTGACCTGGTCCTCGATGTGGATGCCCGCCGTGCCGGCGCGCGCGTGCTCGCGGACCAGGCGCACGACATTCAGTTCGTTGCCGTAGCCCGTGTCGCCATCGGCGATCACGGGGGCGTCGGCGGCGCGCACCAGGCGGGCGGCGTTGTCCACCATCTCGCTCATGGTGATAAGGCCATAGTCGGGAAAGCCCAGCGCGGCTGCGGTGCCGGCGCCGGTCATATAGACGGCGGGAAAGCCCGCCTGGACAACGAGCCGCGCGGTGATCGCGTCGTAGGCGCCTGGGGCGGTGAGCATCCTCCGTTCGCGGAGAAGCTGGCGCAGGCGCGCGGCATGGCTGGCTGGCATGGCGGGTCTCCCTTCATCGTGGAGCGTCGTTTCACCCCTCCCCTAACCCCTCCCGCAAGGGGAGGGGCGTGCGGTAGGCGACTCCCTCTCCCCTTGCGGGAGGGGGCCGGGGGGAGGGGCATCCACAATAGCCGAGTTCGCTTGGTCGCGCGGCGCGGCGGCGCGGGCCAGGCGGTCGTTGATCGCCAGCCCGAGCCCGTGTCCCGGAACCCGCATCGCCGCGATGCGCCGCAACCCCCGGAGCTGGCCCTCCGCGTGCGCCTCCACCCCGGCGA
>DATFDN010000292.1:0-3595 GCA_035252035.1 Acetobacteraceae bacterium
GTGTAGAACACCAAGCGGAGCGGGATGCCGAAACGGTCGCGGAGCGGGGTGGCCAGCAGGCCCGCCCGCGTGGTGGCGCCGACCAGGGTGAAGGGCGACAGATCGATTCGCACTGAGCGGGCTGACGGTCCCTCGCCGATCATGAGGTCAAGCTGGAAGTCCTCCATCGCCGGGTACAGCACCTCCTCGATCGCGGGCTGGAGGCGGTGGATCTCGTCGATGAACAGCACGTCACGGGGCTGGAGGTTGGTCAGGATCGCGGCCAGATCCCCGGCGCGCTGGATGATCGGGCCGGAGGTGGCGCGAAAGCCCACACCCATCTCCCGCGCGATGATCTGCGCCAGCGTGGTCTTGCCGAGACCGGGCGGACCGTGCAGCAGCACGTGGTCGAGGGCCTCGGCGCGGGACCGCGCCGATTCGATGAAAACGGCCAAGTTCTCGCGCGCCGTCCGCTGCCCGATGAACTCCGAGAGGCGCTGGGGGCGGAGCGAGGCTTCGCCGGCGTCCTCCTCGAGCCGCGCCGGCGAGACGGCGCGATCCTCGTCGCTCATGCCGGCCTCCGCTGCGCCAGTTCCTTGAGGCTGTCACGGATCACCGCGTCCAGCCCAGCGCCCTCGCCCAGCCGTTCAATGACCTTGGCCACGACCGGGTGCGCCTCGGCGCGGCGATAGCCCAGATTGACCAGCGCGGAAAGCGCGTCCTCGACCGGACCGGACGCCATCGGGACAGGCGGCGCGACACCTGGGGCCGAAGGCATCGCGCCCGCCCTGTCGCGAAGCTCCGTCAGCAGCCGCACCGCGAGGCGGGCGCCGACGCCGGACGCGCGGGTGAGGCTGCCACGGTCCCCAGTGGCGATCGCGGAGACCAGGTCGCGCGGCGACAGGGCGGACAGGACGGACAGGGCCACCTTGGCGCCGACGCCCTGCACCGTGGTCAGCAGGCGGAACCAGTCGCGCTCGGCCGGGTCGGCGAAGCCATAGAGGATGATCGCGTCCTCGCGGACATGCGTCTCGATCAGAAGGCGCGCCGTCTCGGCCCCGGACGGCAGCGCGGCGAGGGTGCGCGTCGAGACATGCACGAGGTAGCCGACGCCGTTCACGTCGATGACGCAGCTCCCTTCCTCGCGCTGCGCGATCCGCCCGGTCAGCAGCGCGATCACGCCCGCGCCTCGGCCCGCGCCCAGGCGGTCCGGCTGGCGCGGTGATGCGCGTGGCAGATCGCCACAGCCAGCGCGTCGGCCGCGTCGGCGCGGTGCGGGATGGCGCCGGGCAACAGCCGGCGCACCATGACCGCGACCTGCTCCTTGGCCGCCCCGCCGGTGCCGACCACGGCGAGCTTGACCGCCATCGCGCCATACTCCGCGACCGGGATGCCGGCGAGCGCCGGGGCGAGCAGCGCGACGCCGCGCGCGTAGCCGAGCTTCAGGGTGGCCGCGCCATTGCGGTTCACATAGGTTTCCTCGACCGCCGCCTCATCCGGGCGGTGCGTTTCGATCAAGTCAGTCAGCGCCGCGTGCAGAACGCGCAGGCGCTCGGGCACCGGCATGGCGGCATCGGTCGCGATCACGCCGTCGCCGACATGGCGCAAGCGGTTCCCCACGGCCTCGATCAGCCCCCAGCCGGTGAAGCGCAGGCCGGGGTCGATGCCGAGCAGACGGGTCATGGGGCGAATCGGGGCATGATCCGCTCCATCGATAGCACAAAGCTGGAGGAGTTGGCGTAGGGGCTCAGCGTGTTCGCGGGCGCGCACTCAGCGGGGTTGTGGTGGTCCGTACGCGCCTATTCCAGGATTCGAGAAGGGGCCTTTGACCCCCTCCCCCGATGGCTTCGCCGCATCGCAGGCATCCGTGCGGCATAGGACCGTGTAGGCGTTCCTCACGGGATCGATCAGGACGACCCCGAAATCCTTGTCCAAATCGGAGGGTTGCACCTTTAGGACGTGAGCGGCTTCGGCCAGGGTCGGCCGGCCGTGCGGCCAATCCAACGTGAACATCGCACCAGCCATAACCTACTCCTCCAAGGCATCTCGGCCCGTGGGATATGGGGCTCCTACACGCCTAACGCAGTACTTGACCGGCGTTGTCGAACTGCGCGCAAAACAGGATACCATGGCCGAATTGCGGATTCCACGCCGCGGCGCCGCCAGCCTTGTCCGCTGTCTGGCATAGGAACCCTCGCAGATGGCCGGGCGCCCGGTTGGCGTTTCCGGCCGCGTAGGGAAAGGCCGACCTCAACGCGGCGACGACCCCGGCGGCCACGGGGCAGGCGGCGGATGTCCCGGAATCGGGCGTTCCCGTGCCGAACGCCTCGGAACCGAGGAAATGGGTGTAGGTGGCGAGGTCGGGCTTGTCGTTCGCAAGCGCGCCCGGTCCGTGGCTTGAATAGCCAACGAGATTTCGTTGCGTGTCCACCCCGGCAACACAGAGAACGTCTGGATGCCCATTGGCCCCGCTGATTCGCCGATCCTGAGGGTCCGGGGGAATGGGGGCGCACCGCCCGTCGGGGCAGGCCGGTCCGCAATTGCCAGCGGCGAACACGATGTCGGCGCCGGCATTGGCGAGGCTGCCCACGATCCGGTTGAACGGGTGTTGGGGGTTGTCGAAGTACCGTCCCGGATGGCCTGGCGGGAAATCCCAGCTCGGGTGGAACATACCCCAACTGTTGCTCACGACGAGTGAGTGGAAGAACCG
The DNA here is from genome assembly GCA_035252035.1 of Acetobacteraceae bacterium. Classification (GTDB taxonomy): domain Bacteria; phylum Pseudomonadota; class Alphaproteobacteria; order Acetobacterales; family Acetobacteraceae; genus DATFDN01. The sequence goes on from DATFDN010000292.1 coordinate 2,690, forward strand.
CTCATCGTCGGGCAGCAGCATGAGACGAAGCAGGACGCCATAGGACTGCACGGCGTCGCTAAGGATTCCGTCCATGACCGAGCCGCCCCGCCGGGTCGAGCGCAGCACCGCATGGTCGAGAAGGACCGCCCTCGGCGCTGAAAGCAGGGCGTCGAACGCGCACATCGTGCCGTGATCGAGAGGCGCCGCTCCAGGCTGGACGGTGGTCTGCGGCGTCCAGCTCGCGTGATAGTTCATCCTCGGCGCCAACCCTCGGGAGCGCAGGTGTTCGAGGTTTATGCCGGTGTCAACGATCGCCAGCGCCACGCCCTCTCCCTGCATCCCGAGCCGCCGGAGACGCCCAGCCTGTAGCAGGCGTTCGACATCGGTCGCGGTGCCGACGGGCGGATCGCCGCCGCAGGTCGGCGCCGCGCCGATGCCCGGATCAGCGAACAGCCGGGGCTCGCCACCAGGCCCCATCGTGCCCCGCGTCACCGTGTCGAGATGCGCGCTGTCAACCGTGCCGCGAACGACATAGGAATTCGGCCCGAGCGTTTGCGGCGGAATCGCCGCCGCGAACATGCCCGCCATGGCCAGGGTTTGAGCGGCACTCTCGTGGCGAACAGGGACCGGAATGAAATCGGCGTCCAAGGAAATCTCTCGCGGCACGTTCGGAACACTGATCGTCTGGGGAGTGGATGCCGGGGGCGGTTGCGCCGGGGCTGTGACCGCGGCGGCCACGGACGCGGCCGAGGCGACCACTGGCGGCGTGTCCTCCACCAGCATCAGCACGCGGATCGCCACCATTCTCGCTTCCTCCTGTTGGTTTTGATCATTCTCGGCTTGGCTATCGCACCCACGCCTTGAAGCCACAAGACGTGGGCAGGGACCGAGCCCGGATGGCCGCGCCATTGCGGTTCACATAGG
>DATFDN010000293.1:0-4838 GCA_035252035.1 Acetobacteraceae bacterium
AACCTGACCCGGCGCGGCAAGTCCCGCTTGGCCGCCGCCGCCCACCTCGCGGCCAAGGGGGTGGACGCCGAGACCGCCGCGCACGTCCTGAACGCGGGGCCGGAGCGCGAGCTTGCCGCCGCCCTCGCGCTTGCCGCGCGCCGGAAGATCGGACCGTTTTACGACGGCGAGCCGCGAGATCCGGCGGAACGGCTGCGCCGCGAGCTTGGCATCCTGGCCCGCGCAGGGTTTCCGCGCGCTGTTGCCGAGGAAGCGTTGCGCCTGGACAGGGCGGAGGCGGCGGCGATGCTGGAGGCGCTGCGGCGGGGGTAGGCACGGTTGCTTCGAGATGCGCACATCTGACGGATGTGCCCGACAGGCATACATTCTCGCCCGTCCGGCACGTGTCCCGTTCCGATTCGAAGCCGGCTTTTGCAGGCGCAGCCCATGCCGGGCGTGATGTTAAAGGAGCCAGACAGTGCCGAAGTTCGAAATGTTTGCGCCAGGCCCCTACGGTGCGAAGCAGGTTGAAGAGTTTAGCTATTCACAAGTAATGGAGGTTGACAGCCGGGTTGAACTATCCGGACAGGGTGGCTGGCACCCCGAGACGCTTGACTATCCGGCCGGAGTTCCGATTGAAACAGAAGTTGCTCGTGCTTTCGACAATGTGGCCTTTATGCTCAAGGCTGTGGGACTCGACTGGTCGCGCGTCGCGCATGTTAACTCCTACCACGTGCCGGAGGCTGACGGCCAGATCACTGCGGCGACAGCCGAAGTGGTGCGTCAATTCAGGTTTCGGATGCCCAACCACAAGCCAATCTGGACGTGCCTTGGTGTGGCAGTGCTCGGCGATCCTGGAATGCGGGTAGAGATTCGCGTGACAGCGTTCAGGGAATAATTTTCCCCTTAATCCGCCAGATTTGGCAACTCGCTCGATTGGTGCAGAAGTCTTGGACTCCGCACCGCGACATCTGCGTGCTGGAGCAGCGTGCGGCACGTGTCCGGTTCCGCCCCAGACTGGTCCTGCTGATCAGAGCGGCAAATGAAGGAACTGGTTGAAGGCGCTTCGCTCGTAATCGGAGAACGCCTCGCCGTCAATGAACCCGCGCTTGCGGTAAAGGGCGAGCGCGGGCTCAAAGGCCGGCCCGCTTCCCGTTTCGAGGCTTAATCGTCTCAGCCCACGCGCCTTTGCCTCGCGGACGATGTGCTCCAGCAACAGAACGGCGACGCCCTTGCGAAGATGGTCCGGATGGGTCCGCATCGACTTCACCTCGCCGGTGCCATCGCCCAATTCCTTGAGCGCCCCGATGCCAACGATCTTGTCGCCTTGCCAAACGGACCAGACGGTCACGTCCGGCGCTTGAAGCCCTGACAGGTCGAGCGCAAAGACACTGCCAGGCGGCGAGCTGGCGTGCATTCCCGCGAGATGGAGTGCCAGAAGCGCTCGGACGGGCTCGCCGGAAAGGTCGTCTTTGCGGATCTCGAACATGCAAATTCCGCTTCTTCGTTACCGATTGTTTCCGGTATTAGCTTGGACCGATAACTTGGCGTCCAGCCGAGCCGCCTTGAACACACACCTGCTACCACCCGCTGTTCCGCCCACGGCGGCTTCGTTCCGGAACTCACGGTTTTCGTTGTAGGGTCGAGCGGAATGGTTGACTGTGGACCGCGCGGCTGCCGGGCATCCGGGAATGTCGGAAGATTGGATCCGCCGGGCTGCCAAACCTGTCCTAGTGTCCCGCCGGTTGAACAGCAAAGGTGCCGCCACTATGCCATTCAAAGATTTCCGCGAGTTTCTCGACGCCTTGCGAAACGCCGGCGAGCTTCTCGAACTGGATCGATTCGTCTCTCCGGAATTGGAGGTTGCGAAGGCGATGCGGAAGAGTGCGGCAGTGTCCGGTCCGGCGCTCATATTCAAGAATAACGGGACCGCGTTCCCGTTGGTGGGTGGTATCTACAATACACGCTCCAAAGCATTGGTAGCATTACAGACTACTGAAAAGGACGTCTTCGATAGGGTTCTGTGCGGAATGTCGGCCCGAATTCCGCCGGTTATCGTGGCAGATGCCCCAGTACATGAAAATATTATCATGGGCGATGCAGTCGATACTTCCAAGCTGCCAGTGGCCAAGTATAGCCCTGATGACGGCGGGCCTTACATCACCGCAGGGATCGTCGTCAGCAAAGATCCTGAAACGGGCATTCCTGACATCGGGCATTATCGCTTCGAAGTCGTCGACAAGCAGACCATGACCTTTCTTGCTTTACCGAACCATCGTTTTGGCCGGCATCTCGCGAAAGCGCGTCGTCTGGGGCACACGACCTTTCACGCAGCGTTGGTGATCGGCGTGGATCCGGTCATGGCCTATACCTGCCCGATCCAAGTGCCCGACGGAACCAACGACTTTGAAGTGGTGGGGGGCATGCGGGGCGCGGCTCTGGAGCTCGTTCGTTGCAAGACCATCGATGTCGAGGTACCAGCGCATGCCGAACTGGTGTTCGAGCTGGAGGTCGATTTTACCAAGGAAGCCTTTGAAGGGCCGCTCGGAGAGTTCACGGGATATTACACTCCAGGTTCAAAAAAGCCGATCGCGCGAATAAAAGCGATCACGCATCGCAACAATGCATATTTCCAGGCGCTCCTCACCGGGGTGCCGCCGACTGAAAATCATATCCTTAAGCAATTGCCTTATGAAGCCTCATACTTCGCCACGCTGAAGGCGCAGCATCCAACACTCGCCGGCGTCGCGCTTCCAGCTTCTGGCGGGGTTGCATTCTATATCGTCATATCGATGAAGCAGCGTTATGCGGGAGAGGCACGCCACGCTATCTTGACTGCGATTGCAAGCAGTCAGCGTCCCAAGATGGTCGTCGTAGTCGATCCCGACATCGACGTTCGCAACCCGGACCAGGTTGAATGGGCAATCGCATTCCGCAGCCAACCAGCTCGCGACGTCATCATCGTTGACGGTTTGCCAGGAGGCACCCTTGATCCGTCAATCGACGGATCGATCCCGCTAAACAGGCGAGTGGGATCCGCGATGGGCATTGATGCGACATTTCCGTTCGGAGCGGACGAACAGAAAGCCACCGACGTCCCTGCTGGCGAGGCATGTGGTCCAGCGGTCGCCGAGCACGGCCACGAGTTCTTCAAAGTTGCGGATGTGCCCGGCTGGCGGGAATATGACTTTCCCGAGTTGCGGAAGTGATACCGAGAGCAGGCGCCTCAGAGGGGATTCGCGCTGAAATAGCTCAAGCGGGGATCGGATAAGGGCAAGATCACTGCTCTGTCCTCCGCTCGAGAAGCGCGATCAGCGGATCATCGGCACCCGGCCGAACCAGCCGGTCAACGAGGCGGCCGACACCCTCGCGGCGCCGTGCGTCCGACAAGGCGGCCGAGGTCGCCTCCTTCACAGGGATCTCGATCTTCGACATCCGGTCCACGGTCGGGCTCCGGTCACATTTGCCAGCTTAGCAGATGAGGGCAGGAACACCATCGCACCATCACGCATCCACCCCCGCCGCCAACCGCCGATGCAGCACGTAGATCGGCAGCGCCAGCGCCGAGACCAGAGCGGCGGCGTACATCGCGCCCGCGGGGCCGCCCCAGGCGTCGGCGGCGCGTCCGCACAGCGCGGGCACCACCGCCCCGCCCGCGTAATAGGTCGTGTAGAAAATGCCCATCCCGGCGGCGCGGTTCTCCGGCCGCGCCGACAGCGTGCCGACCGCGACGATCACGCCGGGCTGGATCGAGCCGGGGATGCCGATGATCGCGCCCAGGGCGATCGGCCAGTCAACCACTCCCATCGCCGCGATCCCGACGGTCATGATCACGGTGCCGGCGGCGAAGACCGGCCAGCCGCCGTACCGCCCGGCCAGCGCGCCGCCGGCCAGCGTGCCGGCCACGTTGCCCCAGGTGGCGAGCGCCATCACCACGCCGGTGATCACCAGGCCCTCGCCGCGCACCGCCATCAGCGAGGGGGCGTAGGACAGGAACCCCGCGTAGCCCGCCGTGTAGGCGGTCCAGATCAGCCCGGCCGCGATCAGCAGCCAGCACTCGCGGCGCCCCGGCAGGTGAAACCCGCCGCGCGCGGCGGGAGCGGCGGGCGCCGGGCGGAAGCTTGCGAGGAACAATCCCATCGCCGCCGCCATCTCCGCCCCGCCGGCGAGGAATGCCGCCGGCCAGCCATAGGCGCTCGCGAGCGGGGGAGCGGTGAGCTGCGACAATCCGATCCCCACCGGATAGGCGCCCACCGAGACGCTGACGGCGAGCATGAAGCGCCGGCCGGGGAACCAGTCGGCGATCACCTTGCTTTGCAGCACGGTCATGGCGACCGCGCCGATCCCGGCCAGGACGCGTCCGGCCGCGATTCCCTCCACCCCGCCCAGCGCCGGCACGAACCCGCCCAGCGCCATCAGCGCGAGCCCCCCGCCCAGCACCAACCGGTCGCCAACCTGGCGGGCCAGCAACCCGAGCGGCAGCGCGATCACCACGCCCGCCGCCATGTAGAGCCCGATCAGCGTCCCCAGCCCGGCATAGTCGAGGCCGAACCGCCGCATCAGCACCGGTCCCAGGCTGGCCACGGTCTGGAACTGATAGCCGAAGCCGATGCGCGCGAGCGCGATAGCGGCAAGGATGATCCACCCCCGAAGACCGGCCATGCCCTCCCCCGCCCTGACACGACGCGCTCTAGCCGAGTTGCTTCGTCATCTCCACCCAGGTGGGGACCGGGAAGCCGGGATGGGCGTGCCGCGCCGTCTCGACGAAGCCGCTCGCGGCGAACAGGCGCCGGTTGCCGGAGAGCGCGAGGCGGGTTCCGAGCCGCAGCCAGCCGAGCTCCGCCGCGCGTGCCGACGCC
>DATFDN010000294.1:0-5215 GCA_035252035.1 Acetobacteraceae bacterium
TCGGTCGCGACCCGATGCACGATCCGTTTCAGCCGCTCGTCGCCGCCGGACTGATCGAAGCCGGCGACCCGGTTGAGCAGCTCCTGCACAGGCTTGGCGTTGGTGAGTGACTCAGCCATGTCTTCCTCCATGTCGCGCCGGAATCGGTCCGGCTTCCGTCTCAACCAAGGGATCTCAGCCCAAATCCCCGCCCGCCACGGGCAACACGGTGCCCGTGATGTAGGATGCCTCGTCGGACGCGAGGAACAGGATCGCCGCCGCCTGCTCCGCCGTGCTGCCATAGCGGTGCATCAAGCTGGAGGCGACCGTCTGATCCACGATCTGCTGGTGCCAGATCGCCTCCTGCTCGCTCGGCGGGGCGGTGTTGCGCGGGACGCGCCGGGGCGGGGCGTCGGTGCCGCCGGGAGCGACGGCGTTCACCCGGATGCCCTGCGCGGCGCATTCCCAGGCGAGGCAGACGGTGAGGGCGTTCACCCCGCCCTTGGCCGCCGCGTAGGGCACGCGGTTCACCCCGCGCGTCGCCACCGAGGAGACGTTGACGATGGCCCCGCCGCCGCTCTCGATCATCAGGGGCAGCGCGGCGCGGCAGCCCCATAACGTGGGGAACAAGGAGCGGCGGATCTCCGCCTCGATCTGGGCCTCCCCATATTCAACGAAGGGACGCACCCAGATCGTGCCGCCGATATTGTTCACCAGCACGTCGAGCCGCCCGAACGCCTCCCGCACGCGGTCCATGACGACGCACGCGCCGGCGTAGCTTTCCAGATCCGCCATCACGGTGATGCAAGTCTCGCCGGCCTCGGCCCGGACCTCCTCGACCAGCTCCGAGCGGTCGGCCAGCGCCACGCGCGCGCCCTCCCGCGCCAGGCGCAGCGCCACCTCGCGTCCGATCCCTTGCGCCGCGCCGGTGACGACGGCGGCCTTGCCGGCGAAGCGTCCCGCGTAGGTCGTGGTCATCGCCGCCTCACGCCGCGCGCCGGTGGTCCTCGCCGATCGCGGTCACGGCGCCGCTCGGCGAGAACTTCTCGTAGTAGAACGCCGCCGGCGTCACGCCCTGCTCGGCGAGCCAGGACCGGACCGCCTCCACCATCGGCGGCGGGCCGCAGAGATAGATGTCCACCTCGCCGCTGTTCAGATGGCCGGGCTCGGTGTGATGCGTGACATAGCCCTTGCGCGGATGGGCGCTGTCCTCGGCGGCCACGCAGGTCGTGAAGGTGAAGCCGGGGATACGCCGCGCGAATTCCTCCAGACGATCGACCCCGACGAGATCCGCGTCGTTCGTGACTCCATAGACCATGTGGATCGGCTGCGCGCTGCCCGTCTCGGCGATCCTCGCCAGCATCGACAGGAAAGGCGCCAGTCCGGTGCCGCCAGCAAGGAACAACGTCGGACGCCTGAGCTCGCGCAGGTAAAAGCTCCCCGAGGGGCCGATGAACTCCATCTTCGTGCCCGGCGTGGCCTTCTCCCTCAGGAAGGTGCTCATCTGTCCGGCCGGGATGTCGCGGACCAGGAAGGACTGCGTCTCCGCGCCCGGCTTCGAGCTGAAGGAGTATGACCGCCGCTCGTTCGTGCCGGGCACCAGGATGTTCACATATTGGCCGGGGAGGAAGGAGAGCGGCCCGGCTCCCTCCAGGGAAAAGGCGATGGTGGTGTCCGAGAGCCGCTCCACCGACTGGAGGCTCGTGTGGAAGATCTGCCCCTTGGTCTTGCAAACCTCCGAGGAGGCGAAGATGTCGATGACGAGATCCGTCTTCGGCTTCATCTGGCAGGCGAGCGCCAGCCCTTCCGCCGCCTCCTCCTCCGTCAGCGCGTCCTCGATGTAGCTGCCAGGGTCATATTCGCCCGATTGCACGCGGCACTTGCAGGTGCCGCAGGCGCCGTCGCGGCAGTCGAGCGGGATGTTGATGCGCTCCCGATAGGAGGCGTCGGCGACCGTCTCGTTGGGGCGGCATTCGATGAAGCGGGTGAAGCCGTCCTCTAGGTTGAGCGCAACCTTGTAGCCCATATCTCCCGCCCCCGTCAGATATGATAGATGTCAACGACGTGATGGATGTAATCGTTCTTCAGGACCACCTTCTTCCGCTTGATGAGCGGCTGCGCGCCGTTGGTGTCGAGCGTGTAGAACGACGTGCCGAAATAGGTGTCCGTCGTCTTGTAGCGGTAGCTGAACGTCACCCAGTTGAAGCGCAGGCGGCACGTAGCGCCGTCCTGTTCCAGGATCTCGACATTGCTGATGTTGTGCGAGGTGCGCGGCTCCGGCAGGCTGGTGGCGCTTGATCGTTCGGTCTTGATGCGGAAGACCCGGTCCTCCAGCCCGCCCTTGTGGCCGTACCAGATGAGCGAGATCTCCGCCTGCGGGTTCTCGGTCAGGCGGTCGTTGTCGTCCCAGGACGGCATCCAGAACTCCACGTCCGGCGCGTAGAACGACAGCCAGCCCTCCCAGTCCTTGTCGTCGAGGCAGCGCGCCTCGCGATACAGGAACTGCGTCACGTCCTCGATCGAGAGAGATGCCTTGGTGGTTTCGAGCGTGGTTGACATGATCCGGTTCCCCCCTCAGGCCTTCTGGCTGGCTTCGGCGGCGAGGGCGCGCTGCATCGTGTCGCGCCAGTATTCGTGCTGGACCACGAACAACCCCTCGTCCTCGGTGCGCACGCCGCTCATCAGCGGCTTCATGCCGATCGCCTGGGCGGCTTCGTCAGCCCCATGAATCCAGTGCGTCGCGCCACGCGAGAGGTCGTTCCAGGGCGCCGCGCTGGCCTGGTAGGAGAACTGGCAGGCGCGGAACTCCTCCAAGTCGTCCGGGGTCGCCATGCCGGAGGCGTTGAAGAAATCCTCGTACTGGCGGATGCGCCGCGCCCGCGCCTCCGCGCTCTCGCCCTTGGGCGCGATGCAGTAGATCGTCACCTCCGTCTTATCGACGGCGATCGGTCGGTAGTGGCGGATCTGCGAGCTGAACTGGTCCATCAGGTACACGTTCGGATAGAGGCAGAGGTTGCGCGAGCGCTGCACCATCCAATCGGCGCGCGCTTGGCCGAATTGCGCGGCCAGCTCCTCCCGCCGCTCCCAGTTCGGGCGGTCCTCGGGGTTCTCCCAATTGGTCCAGAGCAGCAGGTGGCCGTTCTCGAACGAGTAGAAGCCGCCGCCCTGCTTGGCCCAGCCGCCCGCGCTCATCGCGCGGACATTGTCCACCTGCGCGGCTTCCTTGCGCCGGCCGGTGGTCGCCGCGTAGTTCCAATGCACCGCGCTGACGTGGTAGCCGTCCGCGCCATTCTCGGTCTGCAACTTCCAATTTCCGTCATAGACGTAGGTGGACGAGCCGCGCAGCACCTCCAGCCCCTCCGGGGACTGGTCCACGATCAGGTCGATGATCTTCGCCGCCTCGCCGAGATGTTCGCGCAGCGGCGCGACATCGGGGTTGAGGCTGCCGAACAGGAAGCCCCGGTAGGAGTCGAAGCGCGCAACCTTCGTCAGGTCGTGGCTGCCGTTCTTGTTGAAACTTTCTGGATAGCCCGCGCCCTCCGGATCTTTCACTTTCAACAGCTTGCCGGAGTTGTTGAATGTCCATCCGTGGAACGGGCAGGTATAGGTGGCCTTGTTGGCGCGCTTGTGCCGGCACAGCATGGCGCCGCGATGGCTGCACGCGTTGACGAAGGCGTTCAGCTCGCCGTTGCGGTTGCGCGCGATAAAGATGGGGGTGCGGCCCATGTAAGTCGTGAAGTAGTCGTTCTTGTTCGGGATCTGGCTCTCGTGCGCCAGGTAGATCCAGTTGCCCTCGAAGATGTATTTCATCTCCAGTTCGAACAGCTCGGGATCGGTGAAAATGCTTCGCTTACAACGGAATACGCCGGTTTCAGGATCATCTTGAACGGCATCGTCGAGCGTCTGGTGGGTCGCGTCGAGCACTTCTTCCTCCATTTTTGGTGGTGGGCGGCGTGGCCGCGCCTTTCTTGCGTGGGATCTAGGCCGGCGGGATACTAGGCGTCCAAGACCGATTTGATTGAATTTCATACGCGGGAGGTATCGCCTGGAGCTGCGTCATCTCCGCTACTTCGTCGCCGTGGCGCGAGAACGGAACTTCACGCGCGCGGCCGAGAAGCTGCGCATCGCCCAACCCCCGCTGAGCCGCCAGATCCAGCAGCTAGAGGAGGAGCTTGGCACGCCCCTGATCGAGCGCGAAAGCCGCCCGGCGCATCTGACCGAAGCCGGCAGGCTGCTCTTCGACCAGGCCGTGCAGGTGCTGGAGCGGGTGGAGGAGATGCAGGCGATGGTGCGGCGCCTTCAGCAGCTCCGGCGCGACAGGTTCAGCATCGGCTTCGTCGCCTCCACGCTCTATGGCAAGCTGCCCCACGTGATCCGCCGGTACCGCGCCGCCCGCCCCAAGGTGGAACTCGTTCTGCTGGAGCTCACCACGGTGGAGCAGATCGCCGCCCTGAAGGAGAACCGTATCGATGTCGGGTTCGGCCGCATCCCGCTGGACGATCCCGACATAAGGCGCCAGCTCCTGCGCAACGAGCGTTTGATCGCGGCGATCCCGCACGACCATCCGGTGCTGGCGTGTTCCCCCACGCTGCGCCTTGATCACCTCGCGAGCGAGCCGCTCATCATCTACCCCAAGGCGCCCCGGCCCAGCTATGCCGATCAGGTGCTCGCGGTGTTTCGCAATCGCGGCCTCAAGCCGCCCTCCATCCATGAGGTGCGCGAGCTGCAAACGGCGCTCGGCCTGGTGGCCGCCGGAGCGGGGATCGTGCTCGTCCCGGCCTCCGTCGAAGGCTTGCAGCGCGAGGGAGTCGCCTACCGGGCGCTCGACGAGGAGGGGGCGGTCTCCCCGATCATCATGAGCTGCCGCAGGAACGACCGCTCGCCGGAGATCGCGCTGGTCACGAAGCTGATCCGCGAGATTTACCGCGAGGAGGGGATTGTGTTCGGGGTGTAAGGTTGCACCTCCCGCAAGTCGTAGGGCGGAAAAGCGAAGCGCATTCCACCATCTATCAAGCTGCGGGCGAGTGGCGGAATGCGCTTCGCTTTTCCGCCCTACCGCGTTCCCGGCGCCGGCTCCGCCCGGAGATACCGCAGGAAATCACTATCGGGCGTCAGCACGAGGCGTGCCTTGCCGCTGTCAAACGCCGCGCGGTACGCCTCCAGCGTGCGCCACGCGGCGTAGAAGCCGGGATCGCGGCCATAGGCGTCGGCATACAGCTTCGTCGCCTGCGCCTCG
>DATFDN010000295.1:0-2367 GCA_035252035.1 Acetobacteraceae bacterium
CGTGTAGCGCCCACCTTGGGCGTCAACGCCTCCCCCCACCTCACCCCGGCCCTCTCCGCCCCCGGGGGCGGAGAGGGTGTCGAGGCTGTCCGTGCGCGACGGCCGGATCAAACCCGCATCGGCATCAGCACGTACAGCGCGCTCTCGTCCGCGCCATCGACAACCACCGTGGGCGCCGCGCCGTCGGCGAAGCGGAACTCCACGCGCTCGCTGATCTGGTCGGTGATGTCGTTCAGGTACCGCGCCTGGAAGCCGATCTCGAGCGGCGCCGATCCGTACTCGACTTGGCCCGAGTCAAGCTCCTCCCGCGCGACGCCGGATTCCGGGCTGGAGGCGGACAGCACCAGCGCGTCAGGCGCCACCTCCAGCTTCACCGGCCGCTGCTTCTCGGCCGAGATCGCCGCCACGCGCGCCACCGCCTGGGCGAAGTCCGCCTTGCCGACCCGCAGCACCTTGTCGTTGCCGCGCGGGATCACCCGCTCGTACTCGGGGAAGGTGCCGTCGATCAGCTTGCTGGTGAGGAGGATATTTTCGAAGCGGAACTGGATGCGCGTGTCGGACAGGCCGATCTTCACGTCCCCGCTCACCTCGTCGAGCAGCTTGCGCAGCTCGCCCACCGTCTTGCGCGGCACGATCACGCCGGGCATGGAGCGCGCGCCCTCCGGCAGCGGCTGCTCGACGCGCGCCAGCCTGTGCCCGTCGGTCGCCACCGCGCGCAGCACGGGCGTGCCCTCCACCTCGGCGGCGTGAAGGAAGATGCCGTTCAGGTAGTACCGCGTCTCCTCGGTGCTGATCGCGAAGCGCGTGCGGTCGATCAAGCCGCGCAATTGCTGGGCGGAGAGGGTGAAGTGGTGCGACAACGCGCCCGCCGTCATCTGCGGGAAGTCCTCGGTCGGCAGCACCACCAGCTTGGTGCTGTAGCGCCCGGCGCGCAGGGCGAGTTGCGCCTCCCCGCCCGGATGCTCGAGCTCGACCTCGGCGCCGTCGGGAAGTTTGCGCACGATGTCATAGAGCGTCGCGGCCGGGGCGGTGCAGGCGCCGGGCCGCGTGGTGGAGGCCGCCACGTCCTCCACGATCGCGATCTCCATGTCGGTCGCGGTCAGGGTGAGCGTGCCGTCGCGCACCGTGATCAACACGTTTGCCAGGATCGGGATGGTGTTCCGCTTCTCCACGACGCTCTGCACATGGGCCAGCGCCTTCAGCAGCGAGGCGCGGTCCGCCTTGAATTTCATTGCGATATCACCCCAAAGCGCCGGGTTGGCAGTCGGATTGGCCGGCCATTCTAGCAAGCCGACCGCCGACAAGGCCAGAGGACAAGACCAGAGCGCAGGGCCGGGGTTGACGCCCTGGCCGCGCGCTTCATCCTGCGCCCCATTGGAAAGGGAGGAGCGTCATGGGCAGCACCATCCACCTCAAGGCGTCCGACGGCCATAGCCTCGCCGCCTACATCGCCGGGCCGGACCACGCGACCAAGGGCCTCGTCGTCATCCAGGAGATCTTCGGCGTCAACCACCATATCCGCGACATGGCCGACCGCTTCGCCGCCGAGGGCTACGCGGTGTGCGCCCCGGCCCTGTTCGATCGGGTCGAGCCGGGGGTGGAGCTCGGCTACACCCAGGAGGACATCAACAAGGGCCGCGAGTACCGCATGAAGCTGACCGACGCGCAGGTGATGGCGGACGTCGAAGCCGCCGCCACGCATCTAAAGGGCAGGAAGCTCGGCATCGTCGGCTACTGTTTCGGCGGCACCGTCGCCTGGTGGGGCGCCACGCGCAGCCGCAGCTTCGCCGCCGCCTCCTGCTGGTACGGCGGCGGCATCGCCGGCACCAAGGACGAACGCCCGAACTGCCCGGTGCAGATGCACTTCGGCGAGACCGACCAATCGATCCCGATGACCGACGTGGAGGCGATCCGCGGCGCTCAGCCCAGGGCGGAGATCTACGTCTATGACGGCGCCGGGCATGGCTTCGGCTGCGACGAGCGCGCCAGCTTCAGCCAAAAGGACTACGATCTGGCGCAGCGGCGCACGCTCGACTTCTTCGCCCGGCATCTCGGCTGAGGCGCGGGCCTGGCGTGGCGGGCCGAACTCGCTGCGCCAGAAACCACTTGGCGCCGCGGCTCAATGCTATCCACAACTAATTTGGGCGATGCGATCACAATTGCCTACGGCGGCCTAGCCTTGCACGCCGTCCTGTGCAAGGTGGATCCTTCCACGGAACGGTCGGCAGGGGACATGGACGGGAATTGGACGCGCCCCGTCGCGGAGGCGGAGGCTGCCGGCATCGTCGCGGACATCAACCAACGGGGCTACGGCACGATCCGCAACTATGTCTCGGACGAGGAGCTGGAGCCGGTGCGGGCCATCGC
>DATFDN010000296.1:0-4077 GCA_035252035.1 Acetobacteraceae bacterium
CCCCTCGATCCGGTCTTTCGCGAGCATCCGCATGTTTATCTGGACCGGTTGCGCGAGGAGGCGCCGGTGCTGCGCGACACGGCGCTGAACCGGCTGTTCCTGACCCGCTTCGAGGATGTCCGGGCGGTCCTGGGCAACCGCGCGCTCGCCGTCGATCCGCGCAAGGCCTCACCCGATTCCTATCATCGCCGCGTGGTGCTCGGCGATCACGACCCCGCCATGTTCGAGCCGTCGATGCTGCATATGGACGATCCCGACCATAAGCGCATTCGCGGCCTGGTGTCGCAGGCGTTCAACCAGCGGGCCGTCGAGGCATTCCGGCCGCGCATCCAGGAAATCGCCGACCAGCTTCTGGACGCGGTGGCGGACCGCGACGGCTTCGACGTGATCGCCGATTATGCCGCGCCGCTGCCAACCATCGTGATCGCCGAGATGCTGGGCGTCGATCCGCGCGACCAGGCGCGGTTCAAGAAATGGTCGGACGCGCTGGCGCACGTCTTCAACCCGCGCCGCACGCCCGAGCAGGAGGCCGAGCTGGTGGAGGCCGACGAGGGCCTGATCGATTACTTCCAGCAGATCGTCGATGCGCGGCGCAAGCAGCGCGGCACCGACCTGGTCAGCGCCCTTGTCTCGGCCGAGGAAGCAGGGGACAGGCTGACCGAACGTGAGATTATTAGCACCTGCAACCTGCTGTTGGTGGCGGGCAACGTCACCACCACCGATCTGATCGGCAACGCCGTGCTGGCGCTGCTGCGCCATCCGGAGGAGCTTGCCAAGCTGCGCGCACGGCCGGAGCTGATCCGCAACGCGGTGGAGGAGATGCTGCGCTACGATCCACCCGTGTCACAGGGAGGGCGGCTGGCGCTGGAGCCGATGGAGGTGGGCGGCGTGAAGGTGCCGGCGGGCGCATCGCTCAGCCTGTCGTTGATGGCGGCCGGGCACGACCCCGCCGTGCATCGCGATCCGCACCGCTTCGACATCGAGCGGGCGGACACGAGCCACCTCGCCTTCGGCGGCGGCGCGCATTTCTGCCTGGGCGCGCCATTGGCCCGCGCCGAGGCGCAGATCGCCATTGCCACCTTGCTGCGTCGGTTCCCCCATCTGGCGCTGGACCCATCAGTGACCGTCGAGCACAAGCGGATTCCGGTTTTCAATGGAGTGGCGATGCTGCGGGTGAGGACACGCTGAATTCTCCCCGGATCCTAACACTCGACGGGATACCACCTAGGCGTTCTCAGGCTGATTGTGTCGCCGCGCCGTTTCACCCCTCCCCTAACCCCTCCCGCAAGAGGAGGGGAAGCAGTCCGAGCGGTCCGCTTCTCCCCCCTCCCCTTGCGGAAGGGGCCGGGGGGGAGGGGTTGCCCCGCAAATTCCAGCTAGCTTGAAACTACGCTAGCCGCTGGCCTGCGTGGTCTGCTGCTGCGCCACCGGCGTCGGGGCGGAACTCTGGCCGTGCTGGACGAAATGCCCGATGGTCAGGACCGCCGCGAGCACCAGGGCCGCGATCAGGGGCCGGTTGATGCGCCCGTCCGCGCCACGAAGGTCGCTGAAATCATGCAGCTCAGTGCAGCGCAGGGCCTCGGGGCCGAGGATCGGCCAGGACTGGTTCGGGGCGTTGATCGGCATTCACTCCCTCCGTCTGTTCCTTTGAGCTCCCCTGGAAGGCGCTAGCCCAAGGGGATTGACGGGACCGACTCAGCGCCTTAAGCGGTCTCGGTGGCAACGGAATCGTTTGGAATTTCCAGGAAGGGCGTGGAATCTCCACAGAATTGGCGGCGTGCAGCTCACGGACGACAAGGCGGCTTTCCTCCGTGACCTCGCGATCAAGCTGCGCCTGACCGGCGCGGTGCTCGGTTGTGGCGGACGAAAGGATCTGTGCGCGCGCTTCCGGGCGGCCAATCCGGCAACCCACTTCGACCTGGAGCGGTCGCACAAATGGCTGCAAGGGCGCGCCATCCCCCGGTCCGCCACGATGTACGAAGACTGGGCGAAGGTGATCGGCACCAGGAAGCCCGGCTCCTGGATCGCCGGGTGCTCCGTCGAGGCGTTTCTAGAGGAGCTTTGCGGGCTGTTCGATGCGAACGCCGATGCGCTCAGGCGGCTCATCGAGGTTCGCGGTGGGGACGCCGCGGCGGCGCCCTCGCCGCCATCCGCTGCCATGCACTACCTGTGCGGGCACTACGCCTGCTACTCCTGGTCGTGGTCGCCCTACTATCGCGGCAAGCTGATCCGTGGATCCCTTGCGATCGCGCCGGGCGGGCGGACCGCCGGCCTCGCCGCGACGTACACCGAGGAACTGCTGGGCCAGCCGGTCCGGTTCCTCGGCGCCGCGCTCGTCTGCGGCCGCACGCTGCACTTTGATTTGCGGGAGCGGCAGGGAATGTCGCCGCTCTTCGTCAGCCTCGGCCTGCCTGGCCCGCCGGCTAGCGCGCTGTGCGGCGTAATGTCGGGGGCGACTGTGGTCGGACCCGAGCCGGTACCATCCGCCACCCGCTTCGCAGCGGTCCGCGTCCCTGCGGAGCCGGCGGACTCGAACCGGTATTTCGAGCCCTCGCCAGGAGCCGTTGCCGACGATCTTCTTGCAGCCGGTCTGCGCTTGCTCAGTCCCGCGAGCGCCGACGCGCTGATACGGACTTTCCTGTCGCAGCCCACGCACAATTTCGATCAGGTCAGCGGTGCGGATCAGACCCGCATAACGACGGAACTGGACAAGACCTATCTGGCTGCCCACTGAGCGGACGACCGGGCGAACGCGTTCCCGGATCGAGCGATGGACGCCTCGCTAACCCGCTTGCGAAACCAGGGCCGCTCAGGCGCCAGGCCGCCGATCAGCGCCCGCCCCGGCCGACCGCGGCGTTGTAGCCGTTCGACAGGTCGAGGTTGGTGCCAAAGAAGCTGGGCGGCGGATTGACGCCGACGCCGACGCCTGGGCTGGGCACGGGATTGGCCTCGGTGGTGTCGGTTCCGAAGCCAAGCCCCGGAACCGCCAATCCAGGAATCACGACATTCGCGCGCGCGGTGGTGGAATTGCCAGGGCTTGTCGAGGAACCGGGGCTGGTGGAGGAACCAGGCCGCCGCCGAACCGGAGGGGCGGCCTCGGCCCGCGTGCCGGCGGCTCCCGCCTCGGGCGCGGGCTGCTGGCCGGCGGTGTTCTCCGGAGCGGGCGGGGCGTTCTGGGTTATCTCCCGCAGCCGCGCGACAGTGGCGACATCGAGCGTGCCAGTCGGGCGCAAGCCGTGCGAACGCTGGAAATCGATCACCGCTCCACGAGTCTGCGGCCCCCATTTGCCATCGATGTCGCCGCTGTAGAGTCCGAGCTGCTGAAGCCGCTCCTGCACGTCCGCCGTCGGGTTCCGCACCAGCGCCGGACGCGGGCTTGCTGGCTCCGTGCCGCTCGCGGCTGGGCCAGGGGAGGGTGGCGGGGGCGGCGCGGGGTTGCTCGTGCCTGGCTGACCGCCGGTGAAGGGCGGGGGGGTGCCCGTGTCCGGTGCGCCGGTGCTCTGGGCCAGCGCGGGCGTGGCCAGCGCGCTCAGCAGAAGGAGTGCGGCGAGGCTGTGTGGCGTGGTCATCACATGCTCCCGAAAGGCCGATAGGACACACTCTATTCTATTTGCGCGCCGCCATAAGGTAGTTCACGGCGAGACTGCCCCCGGTCCGCCAGCGTCCGCTGAGCGGGTCGAACCCAAGCCCGCAGAGCTCGGTGACGCGCAGCCCGGCCTGGCGCAGCCCCGCCGCCAGCTCCGCCGGCGTCAGGAACCGGCGCCAATCATGCGTGCCCGGCGGCAGCCACCGCAATATATACTCCGCGGCAACCTTGGCAGCGAGAAACGACTGCGCGGTTCGATTGAGCGTGGAGAGCACCAGCAGGCCCTCCGGCTCCAACAGCCTGCTCAGGGTGCGTAGGAACAGATCCGGGTCGGGAACGTGCTCGATCACCTCCAGCGCCGTGACGAGCTGGAACCGCTTGCCTTCGTCGGCAAGCATCTCGGGCGAGGCGACGCGATAGGCCAGGGAGAGGCCCTGCCCGGCCGCGTGCGCGGCGGCGGCGGCGATCGCGTCCGGAGCGGCGTCGATGCC
>DATFDN010000297.1:0-18706 GCA_035252035.1 Acetobacteraceae bacterium
TCGTCGATGAGGTCGGTCCGCAGGATCTGCGGCACGAAGCCGGCGCCTAGGCCCTGGAGGGGATGCGGGCCGGGCTTGCCCCCCGAGAGGACCGGGCTTGCCGCCGGTTCCAGCGCGATCATGCGCAGGCCGGGACGGCGCGGCTTCAGCACCTCGGCGCAGCCGGTGAGCGTGCCGCCGGTGCCGATGCCCGATACGATCACGTCCACCTCGCCATGGGTGTCGTGCCAGATCTCCTCGGCGGTGGTCTGGCGGTGGATCTCGGGGTTCGCCGGGTTGCCGAATTGATCGGCCAGCACCGCGCCGGGCGTGCTTTCCAGAAGCTCGTTGGCACGGGCGATGGCGCCGCTCATGCCCTTCTCGCGGGGCGTAAGCTCAATCTCGGCGCCCAGGAACCGCAACATCTTCTGCCGCTCGACCGAGACGCTCTCGGGCATGGTCAGGATCAGCCGGTAGCCGCGCGCGGCGCAGACGAAGGCGAGGCCGATCCCGGTGTTGCCGGATGTCGCTTCCACCACGGTGCCGCCCGGCTTCAGCTTGCCCTCGCGCTCCAGCGCCAGGATCATGCTGACCCCGATCCGATCCTTGACACTCGCAATCGGGTTGAAGAACTCGAGCTTGAGGCAGATGTCGGCAGTGATGCCCTCCTCGGCGCAAATGCGCGGGATGCGCACCAGCGGCGTGTTGCCGATCGTCTCGGCGATGCTGTCGTAGATGCGTCCCCGCAGGGGACGGTCGAACTCCAGCGGCTTCGGCGTCTCGGGCATCTCAGGCTTCCCCATGGTGGCGCGGCACCAAGACTGCGCCGGCGCCACCGGGGCCGCAACCCCACCCTGTTCTCGCCAGTCAACCCCTGACTTGGGACAGGATCAGCCGATTCACCTCGGCGGCCCGTTCCATGTGCGGCATGTGACCGGCCTCCCGGAGCACATGCACGGCGATCGATGGTGGAAGGGCCTCGGCCTGCCGCGCGGGGATGATCTCGTCCTTGGCGCCCCAGATGACCTGGATCGGAATTCCGTCCAGTTTTTGCAACTGGCTGACCAGGATCTCCCTCTGCGTGCCGCCGCCGAAGTTCGCTTCCGCGATGGCGGTCAGCGCCGCCTGCGCCCCGTCCAGCCGCTTGAACCTCAGCACGTCCTCCGCCATGTCGCGGCTCACCAGCGACTTGTCGGCGACCAGCCTTTCCAGCACCGGCTGGAGCTGCTTGCGCCGGGTCGCGGCGATGAAGCCGGCGATGAAATCGCCATTGATCTCGGCGCCGAACCCGGCCGGGCAGATCAGCGTGAGCGAAGCGGCGTGGGCGGGCTTCTCCAGGGCGAACCGAAGCGCCACGGCGGCGCCGAGCGAGTGGCCGACCAAGTGCGCCTTCGGGATGTCGCGCGCCTCCAGGAACCCCGCCAGCGCGCCCGACAACGCCGCGAGATCGCCCGCGCCCACCTCCTTGCTGGATCCCCCATGCCCCGGCAGGTCCACCGAGAGAACACGGTGCGCCTGCGCGAGAGCCGGTTGGGTGAACATCCAGTTGTTCAAGTCGCCGCCAAAGCCATGAATCAGCACAATCGGCCGGCCCTCGTGCTCGCTGCCGGTTTCCAGGAAGCGGACCGTGCGGCCGCCCACCTCCACTGTGGCGGGGGCGGGCGTGGCCGCGCCCTCCTCCGCGCCGCGGCCCTTGGCGAATTCCTCCTGGAACTCAGCGATGAAAGCGTCGATTTCGCTGTCCGGCACGGAGGGATCGGCCACCACCGCGATCAGGGCGCCAACCGGCAATTCCTCCTGTTCCGGCGCGACATGCCGCCGCAGGGTACCCTGGACAGGGCTCTCGTAAGCGTTAGTGATCTTGCTGGTCTCGATGTCGGCAAGCTCGTCGCCAACATCGATCGCCGCACCCTCCGGCTTGGCCCAGGAGGCGACCTTGCCTTCCGTCATCGCCAGGCCGAACTTCGGCATGGTGATGGGTACGATCTTGTCCATGGTCAGGCGGACTCCCGGATTTTGTAGCCCATCACGGCGCGCACCGCGGCCTCGATCTTCTCGGCGCTCGGGATGTAGGCGTCCTCAAGCGTGGGCGAGAAGGGCACCGGGACGTGCGGCGGGCAAACCATGCGGATCGGCGCCTTGAGCGCGCCGAAGGCTTCCTGCGCCACGAGCGCCGAGACATCGGTGGCCATGTTGCAGCGCGGGCTCGCCTCATCGACGACCACGAGGCGTCCGGTCTCCTCGACGGATTCCAGGATGGTGCCGGTGTCGAGCGGCGAGGTCGTGCGCGGGTCGATCACGGTGCAGGAGATGCCCTGCCTCTCAAGCCGGTCGGCGGCGGTATTGGCCATCCCGACCATGCGGCCGAACGCAACAATGGTGACGTCCCCGCCCTCCCGCGTCAGATTGGCCTCGCCGAAGGGGATCGCGTAGGGTTCGTCGGGAACCTCTTCCTCCTCGTCATACTGGAGCTTGTTCTCCAGGAAGATCACCGGGTCGTCGTCGCGGATCGCCTGGATCAGCAGCCCCTTCGCCTCATAGGCCGAGGACGGCAGCACCACCTTGAGCCCCGGTATGTGCGTGAAGATCGGATACAAGCACTGGCTATGCTGGCTCGCGGCGCGGAAGCCGGCGCCATACATGGTGCGAATCACCATGGGCGTGCGCGCCTTGCCGCCGAACATGTAGCGGAATTTGGCTGCCTGGTTGAATATCTGGTCGAAGCAGACGCCGAAGAAGTCCACGAACATCAGCTCAGCCACGGGACGCAGTCCGGTCGCGGCGGCCCCCGCGGCGGCCCCGATATAGGCGCTCTCGCTCAACGGCGTGTCCAGGATGCGCTCGCGGCCGAACTCGGCGAGCAGCCCCTTGGTGACGCCCAGCACGCCGCCCCACGCGTCCTGCTCGCCCGGCGCGCCGGCGCCCCCGGCAATATCCTCGCCCATGAGGACAATGCTCGGATCGCGCCGCATCTCCTGGCGCAGCGCCTCGTTGACCGCCTGCCGATAGCTCTTCTTGCTCATCGTCCTCGTCTCCTCAGTAGCTGACGTAGACGTCGGTCAGCAGGTCCGCGTCGGTGGGGAGCGGTGCCACCTTGGCGTTACGCACGGACAGCTCGATCTCGTCGGCAATGGCCTGGTCCACCGCGTCGAGCTCGGCCGCTTCCAACAACGCCGCCTCGGTGACGCGGGCGCGGAAGCGCTTCAAGCAGTCCTGCTCCTGGCGCAGCTTGTCCACCTCGCCGGGCGCGCGATAGGTGGTGGCGTCGCCCTCGAAGTGGCCGTAATAGCGGGCAAGTTTAACATGCAACATGCTTGGCCCCCCGCCGCGGCGCGCGAGCGAGATGGCGGCGCCGGCGGCCTCATGCACCGCGAAGAAATCGAACCCGTCCACCTCGTGGCACGGCATCCCGAAGCCTTCGGCGCGTTTGGCCTGCGAGCCGCCGACCGAATACGAAGAGGCGGTCGACTCCGCGTAGCCATTGTCCTCCACGACGAAGATCGCCGGCAATTGCCAGACCGTGGCAAGGTTCAGGCTTTCGAGCGTGGTACCTTGGTTGGAGGCACCATCGCCCAGGAAAGCCACGGCGACACCGCCGGTCTTCTTCACCTTGGCGGTCAGCGCCGCGCCGCAGATAAGCGGCGGCCCGCCGCCCACGATGCCGTTGGCGCCCAACATGCCCTTGGACAGATCGGCAATGTGCATCGAACCGCCCTTGCCACCGCACACGCCCTGCTTGCGCCCATAGATCTCGTGCATCATGCCGGAAACTTCCACGCCCTTGGCGATGCAGTGACCATGGCCGCGATGGGTCGAAGCGATGCTGTCGTGCTCCGTTAGATGCATACACACGCCGGCGGCCGAAGCCTCCTCGCCGGCGTATAGATGCACAAATCCTGGAATCTCGCCGGTGGCGAACTCGATGTGCAGCCGCTCCTCGAAGTCGCGGATCGTGCGCATGATGCGGTAGGCGCGCAGCAGCTCTTCCCGATTCATCTGCATCCGTGGCTCTCCCCTCTCTTTCTCGCCATCAGGCGTTGATCTGTACCCGGATCGTACGCGACGCGGCGCCGGGCACGTCAGCACCGCGAGGCTCCGCACCGCGCATCGGGCCTGATATGCGACCGATCATGCCCGAGGCCCCCGACGTCGACTAGGCCGATGCCGCGTTGGTTGGAAGGGATTACGCCGCGCCGCGCGGCGGCAGGGAAGCGCGTTGGCGCCGGGTGGGAGCGAAAAAATCGGGCGGCAAAGCTAAACTGTCGCAGTCCCGCGACACCTAGCGCCGTCGCTGGCCTGCCGCGCGGACGGGGGTTATGGAAACCGTCGGCCGAGCATGGCAGAAATCCCGCGGACCACCCGCAGAGGTGGCGTGTGGAGGGCCGTTCCATGACCCAGCCGAACACGTCGCAGCACGCGGACCGGGTGTTCGCCGTACTTCGGACCTCGACCGAGCCGACAGGCATCGCCGCGTCGTGGCGCCGCTGCCTGCTGGACTACCACTTGGACCCGGAGCGATCCACCCCGCCCGCGGTGCTCAGCGGCGCCGAACTGCGGTACGCGCGCGGCCATGCCGGACGGCTCATGCGGGTGGCCGATCCGGAGCTTGACCGGCTGCATGGGCTGGTGGGCGGCATCGGCTATTCCGTATTGATGACGGACACGCAGGGTGTGGTCATCGCGCGCCGCGTCATGGACGCGGATGAGCCCGGCTGCCGGCATTGGAGCCTTTGGACGGGCGCCGTGTGGAACGAGGCGGTGGAAGGGACCAACGGCGTCGGCACCTGCCTCGCCGAGGAAGGTGCAGTGACAGTCCATCGCGACCAGCATTTTCGGAAACGTCACACGCGGCTGACCTGCACCGTTGCCCCCTTGTTCGATGTCGCGGGCAAGCTGACCGGGGCGCTCGACATCTCCTCGTTCCGGCCTGATTCGACGGGACGCATCCTGCCTTTGGCAATGGCCGCCGTGCAGGAAGCCGCACGCCGGATTGAGGTGGCCTGTTTCCACGATGTGTTCTCGCGCTGCCTCGTCCTGGCATTGCCGCCATCGGGAGACGCTCAGCTCTCCGTGCCGCTGCTGGCCTTGGACGCGGATCGGCGCATCGTGGGCGCGACACGGGCAGCACGGGCATTGCTGCACCTGGGCGACGCCTCGGTTGAACAAGGGACAAGCATCGGCGAGGCGTTGAGTGGCGGACGGATCGGCCCTGAAAGCTTGGGGGCAGCCGAGCGCACAGTGGTTTCAGGCGCGCTGGCGCAGGCTCAAGGCAATGTCAGCCACGCCGCCAAGTTGCTGGGGATCAGCCGTGCCACCCTGCACCGGAAGATACGATCGTTGAGCCTACAGCGCGAAGACGCGTTCCGTTGACACTCGAATTCTCATGGCAGTGAGGGCTGGCGCGACGGCGTTCCTCACCATGCCCGCGGCAAGCACGGGCATGGCGGAACGCCGCTGCCCTACTCCGCGGCCGCCGCCCGTTGCCGCAAATCCTTCGAGTATTCGATGCTGACCGGCGCATCCGCCTCGAAGGGCGAGTTCAGGCCGAGCTTCTTGCCATGCTCGCGGATCGCCGGCATCACCTCCTGGCAGAGCAGGCGGATGCAGGTGCGCGTGTCCTCCGCGCTCACCTTGCCGTCATTGCCCCAGAACGCCATGATGCCAGGGCGCGTATGCTCGATCAGCGTTTTCAATCGCTCGATCACGGTGTCCGGCGTGCCGGCGATGATCTGCGTATCGGCGATCTGCTGCTCGAAGGTTGGGGCGCCGCGCGGATTGACCGCCCGCCCGACCGCGAACTCCACGAAGCCACGCCGGCCCGAGGGGGAGAAATAGCCGGACGGGTTGGCCCAGACGGGATGCGCAAGCCCGGTGAACTCGCCCTGCATCCACATGAACTGGCGGGCGTTTTGCAGCGCCTTCTCCTCGCTGTCCTGAACGTGGACGCGAATCAGGTAGCCGAAATTCTCCGGCCCCGCCTCGTAGCCCACCTCGCGCGCCTGCTGGGAATAGATGTTCCAGATGTTCTTGGTGGCCTCGATCGTGGTGTTCAGCGCCACGTACGGATAGCGGTGGCGGGCCGACCAGAGAATCGTTTCCTTCGACAGCACGCCAGGAATCCACACGCGCGGATAGGGTTTCTGCAACGGCACCGCCCAGGGATTGACGACGCGATGCTGGTAGTGCGTGCCCTCCCAGCGGAACGGACCGGGCTGGGTCCAGGTCTTTACGACCAAGTCGTGCGCTTCCTCGAAGCGCTCGCGGTTATAGGCTGGGTTGACGCCGGTCGCGAGCTGCTCCTGACCGCCGCCGCGGACAAAACCGGAGACCAGCCGGCCCTTGCTGATCATGTCAATCATGGCCAGCTCCTCGGCCAAGCGGATCGGGTTTTCCGCCAGGGGCAGGGGATTGCCGAGTAGGACGATCTTCACGCGCTTGGTCACGGCGGCCAGGATCGAGGCGAAGATGTTGGTCTTGGCCTGCATACAGAACGGCGCATTGTGGTGCTCGTTCAGCATGATGCCATCGGCGCCGCACTCCTCGGCGTAAATGTAGTCCTCCAAGTACTGATTATAGAGCCGGCTGCCGGCCACCGGGTCGAAGTGCCGGTTGGAGAAGGTCAGCGCGGTGGCGCCATAGCGTCGGCCCTCGTCCGCGTCGTAGGCGGACATCGGCTGCTCGGTGAAGTACATCAGGTGCATGGGACGCTCCTTCGGTATCGGATCAGTCCGCGGTGACGAAATCCGCGACGAGGCGGGCCAGGGCCTCCGGCTTTTCCATGTCGATGAAGTGCCCGCATCCGGGCACGATCTCCAGCCGGGCACCATCGGGCAGCGCGCGCCGATACGCTTCGGCCGCGCTGAGCGGCACGATCTTGTCGTCGTCGCCCCACACGATCAGAGCGCGCGCCCGCACGCCGCCCAGCAGATGTGGGAGGGTTTGGCTGTACATGTAGGGCTTCCACGCGATACGGAAGCTCATCTCCCGCGCGATGTCCCACGCCTCGAGCTGGTCGGTGCTGACCTCGCCGAAGACGCGGCGGAAGTTCTCCTGGTCGTGGAAGCCGGCCTGTGGATAGGCGACATAGGAAATGATCGCCTGATCCAGGATGTCGCCCTCCGGCGGCTTGATGCCCATGGGAGCGGCCAGAACCAGTCGGCGAAAATCGCGCGGCGCCAGGCTCGCTATTTCCGCCGCGACCCAGCCGCCGAAGCCGAGCCCGACGAGCGAGACATCCGCGGCGCCGAGTTCAGCGAGCAACCATTGATGGATCGCGGCCAGATCGCGCACGCTCCGCATCCAGGTAGGCCGCTCCGAGCGGCCCCAGCCGGGATAATGCGGCACCAGCACCGTAAACCGTTCGGCGAGCAGGTCATAGAAGGACAGGCGCTCCGGTGTGCCGATATCATGGTGCAAAACGAGCAGCACGGGTCCATTGCCGGCACGGGACAGGTGGGTCTTGACGCCCGCCAGAGTGATGGTTGTGTCCGCCCAAGCCACCGTTGACGGCATGGCGCCCCTCCTTTTGATTCTGGGCAAGGATACTCGCCGGTAGCCGCGCTTGTCCAACCGGCCTCCGACCGCGGCGAGCGGTCCAGCAAACCGAGAGGCTCACGCAGCGGTGATATGGACACCGAGGCGCGCTTCTTATCTCTCGCGAGCCGCACGGGGCACGGTCGTTCTGGATAAGAAAGGATGCTGGGTTGTCGGTCGCGGATTTGTTTGCTTTCGCCCAGCACCATCCGGCCCTTCAGGTCTTCGTTATCATCTTCGCCACTTTCATCCTGGAGGATGCTGCCACCGTGCTCGCCGGGATGCAGGCCGCCGATGGCAGCCTTTCGGTCCCGGTCGCGCTGGGCTCGCTGTATGTCGGGATCGTGCTCGGCGATCTCGGCCTCTATGGACTCGGGCGGCTTGCCGCGCTGATCCCCTTCGTACGCCGGCTGCTGCCGCCTCAGCGCACCGAGACGGTGCAGGCCTGGTTGCAGGGGCGGGTGTTCCGCGTCGTGCTGATCAGCCGCTTCCTGCCTGGCGTGCGGCTACCGACCTACACCACCTGCGGCTATCTGGGCGCCAATCTGCGTCAATTCACGCTGGCGACCATGGTCGCCACGCTGTTCTGGACCTCTGGCCTGTTCGCCCTCTCGATGCGCGCCGGCTCGTTCCTGATGGCGCATTATGGCGCCTGGCGCTGGGCGGGCGCCGTGGGCCTGGTTGTCGCCCTGGTTGTGGCGGGGCGGCTTGCCACCGTGCTGAGCCGGGGCAAGAACCCCCCGAGGCGGCGCGAACGCCAGCGCGAACGGCACTATGAGGACGCACACCGGCGATGAGCAGCGGCGATGCGGCATTGGCCCAGGCTGGGCGGCGGTCTCGGCCCGACCCCCCAGTGTCGTTCTTCGAGTTCTGGCCTGGTTGGCTGTTCTATGCGCCGGTGGTGATCCACTGCGCGGCGCTGGGCCTGCGCCATCTCTCTCCGGTGCTTCTCACCGCGGCCAATCCCCGCATCGAAGCGGGCGGGCTTTGCGGCGAGTCGAAGACTTCCATCCTGGACCAGGTCGAGGGCGGCGAAAGGTCTCTCCTCGCGCCGTACACGACACTGACCGTGACGGGCACGCCGGACGACCTCGCCATGGCGGAGCGGGCCATGGCCGCCGCCGGACTAGCCTATCCAGTCGTCGCCAAGCCCGATATCGGCTGCAACGGCACCGGGGTGCGCCTGGCACGCGGACCCGCCGCCCTGGCGGGCTATCTCGCGGACTTTCCGCGCAACGAGCGAGTCGTATTACAAGAGTTTGTTCCGCTGGCGAACGAGGCGGGGATTTTCTACGTCCGGCATCCCGACGAGGCGCAGGGCCGGATCACCTCTCTCACCCTCAAGGAGACCCCGTTCGTGGTGGGCGACGGGCGGCGCAACCTGCGCGCGCTGATCCGGGATGATCCCCGCGCGGGGCGGATCGCCCGCCTCTACGTGCCACACTTGGCCGACCGGCTGGAGCAAGTACCCGCTCAGGGGACACGCGTTCCCCTGGTGTTCGTCGGCAATCACTGCAAGGGCGCGATCTTCCGCGACGGCGCGAGCCATGTCACCCCAGCGCTGACGGCGAGGATCGAGCGATTGGCGCGCGCCATTCCGGAATTCTACTTCGGCCGGATCGACCTGCGCTTCGCGTCGCTCGCGGCGCTCCGGCGGGGGGAGGGGTTCCGGGTCATTGAGGTCAACGGCGCGGGTTCCGAAGCGACCCATGTCTGGGATCCGCGCACCAAGCTCTTGCGGGCTTGGCGCGACCAGTTCCTGCATTATGGCCTGGCGTATCGGATCGGTGCCGCCAACCGGGCGCGCGGAGCGCGCCCGACCGGGGTGCGCGCCCTCTTGCGGCTGTGGCGGACGCAGCGGCGGTTGATGGCGGCGTATCCTCTGCACGACTGACACCATTGAGCCGTTGCAAACCGGCCCCTTTTCGGGCGAGGAACACCCATGAACACGATTCAGGCTATCGTCCTCGCCGTTCTTCAGGGTGCCACCGAGCTGTTCCCGGTCAGCAGCCTCGGCCACGCCGTGGTTCTGCCAGCCCTGCTGAACTGGAACATCGACCAGCGCGCGGCCGCCTTCCTGCCCTTCCTGGTCATGCTCCATCTCGGTACCGCCACCGCGCTGCTACTCTACTTTTGGCGGGACTGGTGGGCGCTGCTGACCGGGCTACTCGGCGTGGGCAACGCTCATCAGGTGCGCGAGAGCCGGCGTGTGACCTGGCTTATCATCGTGGCGACAATTCCAGCGGTGATCGTGGGCTTTCTGCTGGAGCATTTCTTTCGCCGCTTGTTCGGCGACCCCGTGACAGCGGCGGGGGTGCTGATCGTCAACGGCGGGCTGCTGCTGCTGGGCGAGCGCCTGCGCGCCAGACGGCAAGGGGCCAGCCAGCGGGCGCTATCCACCTTGAGCGTCGCGGATGCCTTGATCATCGGCTGCTGGCAATGCACCGCGCTCGTGCCGGGCATCTCCCGCTCCGGCGCGACCATCGTGGGCGGATTGCTGCGCGGCATCGACCATGCCGGCGCGGCGCATTTCTCGTTTCTGATCGCGACCCCAATCATCTTCGGCGCGACGGTGCTAGAGGTGCCGAAGCTGCGCCATGCGGGCATGGCGTTGGCGGGCGATGTCGCGGGACTGTCGGTTCTCGCAGCCGTGGTGGCAGGGCTGACCGCCTATGCCAGCACCGCCTTCCTAATGCGCTATTTCCGCGGCCATGACCGCTGGGCGCTTAATCCCTTCGCCTACTACTGCTTCGCGGCGGGGGCGGGCAGCCTGGCGGTGTTGTTGATGCGATAGGGCGACCTGTCCCCCCGGTTCTCCTCCCGCAAGGAGAGGGGGAGTCGTCCAGCAAGCCTCCATCCCTTGCGGAAGGGGCGGTTAGGGGAGGGTGAACCGCGTCACGCCTTGCGCGCCAGCCGCACCGCGGTGCGCAGCAGGAGCTGGCGGTCCTCTGGCGAACAGTCGCGATAGAGCCGCAGCATCGCTGCCTCATCAGCGCTGGTCGCCTCCGGCAAGCCGTTTGGCCCGGCGCCGTGCATCAGGAATTCGACCCCGACCCCGAGCACCTGCGCAATCCGCGCGAGGTTGCCGGTGACCTGGCCAGAGCGGCCGGTTTCCCATTGCGCCACCGCGCTGCGCGAGACGCCGACCGCGCTCGCCAGCTCCTCCTGGGTGATCCGCCGCTGCTGCCGGGCCACACGGATTCGTTCGCCGATTTCGCCTGGGGTGCTCATGGAGACGTAGTCTAAGTGAGAATTCCTAACCCTGCAAGATCCAAATTCTGCTGGGTGCAGTTATTGTCATTGACTTATGTTAGGGAAATGTTCTAACATCTCCTCG
Organism: Acetobacteraceae bacterium; assembly: GCA_035252035.1. Taxonomy (GTDB): domain Bacteria; phylum Pseudomonadota; class Alphaproteobacteria; order Acetobacterales; family Acetobacteraceae; genus DATFDN01. Next base: position 10,850 of record DATFDN010000297.1, read on the forward strand.
GATGCTGGAACCGAGGTCGCCCATGACTGAGTGCCTTCCCTGGACCGCCGCGCAGGATGCGCAGCTTCGACGGCTTCGGGCGGAGGGGGCCGAATGGAGCGAGATCGCTCGCGCCCTGGGGCGGGCGGGCGCCGAGGTGGCGGCGCGCGCCGCGGTGATTGGCGCCCGGCCTCCTCCCCCCGATTTCGTCCTGCCGCCTGATGACTTGGAGCGCGAGCCGCTTGCGGCGGGTCATCCCAGGAGCTGGGACATCCTGCTGAAGGGCACGCTGCTCGACGGCGACGACTACCCGCTGCCTTGTTTTTCCCGCTGACCCGGTCAGGAGCTTATCGCGATGCTACAGTCTTTCGCCGACCCGCGCGTGGCCGAGGCGCCGATCGATGCACGGTTCGTCACACGCCGCCTGGAGGAGGCAGGCGCGGTGCTGCTCGCCTTGCCGCAGACCGGGTGGTCCACCAAGCTGCGCACCTCCAACCTGGAGGTCGTGCGCGCGGCGATGGAAAGCTATGGCTGGGGCGAACGGCCAGTGCGGCCGCCCGTGCCCTCGGCATCGGATATCACACGGATGGACGAGGCGATGAGCTGGATCCAGATCATCCCGCTTGACCGTTACGTGCTGCGGCGCATCGTCGGCGCCCGCAGCCTGGTCAACCCGCTGACCGACCGCCACCTGTTCCCGTGGCGGCGCCTAGGCGCGGCGATGGGCGCCGATCACAAGGCGGTGCAACGCTGGCACGCTGAAGGGATCGCGTTGATCGTGGCCGGGCTGAATGGTGCCCGGCCTGGTCTCCCTCTCCCTCGTCATGGGCGGGGGAGAAGGCCGGGGTGAGGGGTCTTATCCCCGCCAAGCTCAGGCTGGAGGAACGTGCCCGCCTCATTCAACCTCTCCCCCTCCGGGGGGAGAGGGGCTGCTCGGCCGGCCCTCTCGGGCAAGCCGGCGAGCCGGAGGCCGTCGGCATAGTGCTCACGGTCTTGCGGGCGCACCATCGGCGCGCGTTGCAGCGCGCCTTGCACCGTGAATCCCGGCTCCAACTCCAATAGCCTGGCGCGGAGGAGGACTGCCTCCCGCGCCTGGCCGAGATGGCCGAGAGCGGCGAGATGCAGCTTGTAGCTGGAGGAGAATATCGGATTCAGCTCCACCGCGCGCCGCCCGATCTCGGCGGCTGTCGCGTGCTCGTGGCGCAGCAGGTGGGGCAGGATCAGCGCCATCTCGAAGAAGAAGCCATGCGGGTCGTAGGGCGAGAGGGCCTGCGCCTGGCGGACCCGGCGGATCGCTTCGGCATGGTCGCCCAAATAGCAATGCGCCAGGCCAGAGAGACACCAGGCCAGCGCCAGGTTGGGGTTGATGGCCAGCGCCCGTTCGTGCAGCGCGCGCGCCTCCAGCGGCTTGCGGTCGAGATAGCCGCGCACATGCCCGGCCAAGGTCAGCGCCCGCGCATCCCCTGGATCGAGCGTCACCGCCCGTTCCGTCAGGCTGCCCGCGCGCCGGATTGCCGCCTCAGGGTCGTCCGCCCAACCCTGGCCGAGCAGGAACAGGTGCCAATGCGCGAACCAGGCATGAGCCGCAGCATTGCCGGGATCGAGGACCAGCGCCTCTTCCAGCATGTCCCCGGCGGCACGGAACGCGGCGTGGTCCAGGCGGTAGATGGCCGGGATCGCGCGCAACATCAGCTCGTGCGATGTCGGATTGGCGCGCCGCCGCGCCGCCGCCCGCTCACCCTCCCGCAACAGCAGCTCGGGAGCGATCTGCGCCACCATCGCGGAGGCGATCTCGTCCTGCAATGCCAGCATGTCGTCCGCGGACCGGTCGAAACGGCGTGCCCAGATCACCTCGCCGGCTGCGCGCATGTCGAGCAACTGGGCGGTGATGCGCACGCGATCCGCGCCGTGCTGGATCGTGCCCTCTAGCAGGAAGTCGAGGTCAAGGTCGCGCCAGGCGGAACTCCCCTCGCGCGGCTCGGCTGTGATCGCGGCCAGCGACGAGCTTGAGACGCAGGAGACCCAGCGGAATGGGGCGAGTGCCGTGGTGATCTCCTCCGCCAAGCCGAGCGACAGCCCGCCCGCGCGCTGCGGGTCGAGGGCGCGGAGCGGCATGACGCCGATCCGGACCCGCGATCCGGGAGGGCGGGAGGCCGTGGCATAGGGGACGGAGGGAGCAGGGGATGGCGGGTCGGTGCTGCCAGGGGGCATCCGACCGTCGCGCACCGCCTCGGCCAGCGCCAAGGTCTCCGGCGCGGGCGCGAGTCCGGCGCGTCCGGCTAGGGCGGCCTGGCAGCGGGCGAAGGCATCGGCCGCCGCCGCGCGATCCCCAGCGTGCCCCAATCCGCGGATGAGCGCACGCCACGCCGGTTCATGCGCCGCATCCACCGCCAGGAGCCACTCGGCGGCTTGCGTCGCCTGCACGGGATCGGCCGCCATGGCGAGCGCCGCTTCGCCCTGCGCGCGCGCAAGCTGGTCGAGGCGCTCGCGCTCCTCATCCAGCCATCGGTCGAAGGCCGGGTCGAGGCCGCGCAAATCCTCAAGCAGGGTAGGACGGTAAAGCGAGGCAGCCTCGGCCAGCGGCACGGTGCCGTCACGCAGGACGCCGGCATCGATCCAGAGGCCCTCGGCCCGCAGGCGCAGATGGGTCCGGTCGGCCTGAAGCAGCGCGCGGGCGTCGGCACCGAGCGCGTCTTGCAGTTCATGCGCCGATTGGCGCAACGAGGCACGCGCCTGCTGCGGGTCGCGCCGGCTCCAGAGCAGGGCGGTCAATTGCCCGCGCGAGACGGGCAACGGCGCGCGCAGCGCGAGAATGGCGAGCACCGCCCGGCTCTTGCGCATCTTCGGCAGGGCGGAGGTGCCGGCGCAATTCCATGCGGCCATGGGTCCGAACACGCGCACATGCAATAAGATCCCCGCCCTTGGCAGAGGCGCGTCGGTCACGCGGGAGGGGTCCAAGCACGGAATCGGAAGCCTCTTGAGCCGGCGGCGGACGGGAACCGTCAAGGGCGAAATATAACCGAGTTCTTAACGAATTTGCGAGATATTCGCGTGTGGCTGGGCGGCAGTAATTCGCTGGCGGCGGATGGTGGTCAACCCGTGTCCGGACCGATCCCATCTGGGAAGAAATCCACGTCGATCGGCACCGCTGCTACCCAGAACCCGTCCGGCCGGTCCCGGAAGCCGGGCTGCGCGGTCAGGCTACGGTGCGCTGGCCCATCCCCAAACATCTACGAGTGGCAACCGCTCGCGAATGCGGCATTATAGGGCGATAACGCCCGCCCGCCCGGCGGCGCAGGAGCCTGAGCGATGACCCCACCCTGGACCCCCGACTCCTGGCGCGCGCGCCCGATCCGGCAGATGCCGGCCTATTCCGACTCTGCCCAGCTCGAAGCCGTTGAGCGCAAGCTCGCCAAGTACCCGCCCCTGGTCTTCGCGGGCGAGGCGCGGCGGCTGAAGGCGGCGCTGGCCGGGGCGGCGGAGGGCAAGGGCTTCGTGCTGCTCGGCGGGGACTGCGCAGAGGGCTTCGCCGACTTCACCGCCAACCTGCTGCGCGACACGTTCCGCGTGCTGCTGCAAATGGCCGTCGTACTCACCTTCGGCGCCAGCGTGCCGGTGGTGAAGATGGGGCGCATGGCGGGGCAGTTCGCCAAGCCGCGCAGCGCGGACAGCGAGACCCAGAACGGTGTGACCCTGCCCAGCTATCGCGGCGACATCATCAACGGCCCCGAGTTCACTGAGCGCGCCCGCGTCCCCGATCCGGCGCGCATGGAACTCGGCTACTTCCAGGCCGCGAGCAAGCTCAACCTGCTGCGCGCCTTCGCCTCCGGCGGCTATGCCGACCTGCACGAGGTGCATCGCTGGAACCTGGGATTCGTCGAGCGCAGCCCGCTTGCCGGGCGGTACCGCGATCTGAGCCAGCGCATCGACGAGACGCTCGCCTTCATGGTCGCCTGCGGCATGAGCAGCGAGACCACGCGCGACATGCGCGAGACCGATTTCTACGTCGCGCACGAGGCCCTGCTGCTTCCTTATGAGCAGGCGCTCACCCGGATCGATTCCACGACCGGCGACTGGTACGGATGCTCGGCGCATTTCCTCTGGATCGGCGACCGCACCCGCCAGCCCGATGGCGCGCACGTGGAGTTCCTGCGCGGGTTGAAGAACCCGATCGGCATGAAGGCCGGCCCGAGTCTGTCCACTGACGACCTGCTGCGCATCCTCGACACGCTCAATCCGGCCAACGAGCCAGGCCGGATCACGCTCATCAGCCGCATGGGCGCCGACCAGGTGGGTGCGAAGCTGCCGCCGCTGATCCGCGCCGTGCAGCGCGCTGGGCGCAGGGTGGTCTGGCTGTGCGACCCGATGCACGGCAACACGACATCGACCGCGGCCAACCTCAAGACCCGCAGCTTCGATGCGATCCTCTCGGAGGTTCGAGACTTCTTTGATATCCACGCCGCCGAAGGCACCTGGGGGGGCGGGGTGCATGTGGAGATGACCGGGCAAAATGTGACCGAGTGCGTCGGCGGTGCGCACCGCTTGACCGAGGCCGATCTCGGCGCGCGCTACGAGACCTTCTGCGACCCGCGGCTGAACGCCGAGCAATCGCTGGAGCTGGCCTTCCTCATCGCCGAGGAGCTGAAGGCCCGCCGGCAGCCGGTTGCGGCGCGGTAGGGCTCGCCATGGACGCCGACGCCGATACGGCGGTGCTTGCGGAGGATATCGCCGCGCGCACCGACACCTACTTCAGCCGCACGAAGCAGATCGTCGCGCGCTTCGGCGACAAGCGCGTGACCTACGCCGTGTTCCTGCGCCGGCCGGTGATCTCCGCCCCGCGCCTGCTGGTCGACTGGCTGCGGGATGTCGCCGCCGCGCGGGACACCGAATTCGATGTTGACCTGCAATACGAGGAGGGCGCCTGGGTCGGCGCGGGCGAGCCGATCGTCTACATCGCCGGCAGCTTTGTGCAGCTCTCCGATCTCGAAACCATCGCCCTCCAGAAGATCGGCCCCGTCTGCGTCGCCGCGCACAACGCCTATCAGATGTGCCTCGCCCTGCCCGAGGCCGCGTTCCTGGCGATGGAGGCACGCCACTGCGCCGGGGCGGAGATGCAGGAGATGATGGCCTATGCTGCCGCCGTTGGCAGCGCCGCCGCCCAGCGCGAGGGCGCCAAGGGCTTTATTGGCAACGCCAATGATGGCACCGCGCATTGGTTCGGCGCCGAGCGCGGCTTTGGCACCATGCCGCATTCGCTGATCGGCTACGCGGGCTCCACGGTCCGCGCCGCCGAGATGTTCCACGACACCTTTCCGGATCTGCCGCTCACCGTGCTGGTGGACTATTACGGGCGGGAGATCTCCGACGGCCTCGCCGTCTGCGCGCGTTTCCCCGTGCTGGCGGCCGAGGGACGGCTCTCGTTCCGCCTCGACACCCATGGCGGGCGCTTCCTGGAGAGCCTCGACCCGCAGGCGAGCTATGCGGCGCTGGAGCGCCATGCGCCGGGCGCGATCCGCCGCTACCGGAGCGATACCGAGCTGCGCTACCTGGTGGGCACCGGCGTCTCGGCGGCGGCGGTCTGGCGGATGCGCGAGGCGCTCGACGAAGCTGGGTATCCGAATGTGCGGATCGTCGTCTCCTCGGGCTTTGTGGTGGACAAGTGCCGGGTGATGGCGGATGCCAAGGCACCCATCGACGTGGTTGGCACTGGCAGCTTCATCCCGGAAAAATGGAGCGAGACCTACGCCACCGCCGATATCGTCGAGTATGACGGCGTGCCGATGGTGAAAGTCGGGCGCGAGTTCCTGCTGCGTCGGGGCGATCGCCGGGCTGCGGTAGCCGCGCCGCGATGAATGCACCCAATGCCGGCCTGCTGGCCGGATTCATCATCTCCGTGCTGCAAGCCAGCGGCTATCTGGGCGTGCTCGGACTCATGGCCATCGAGTCCGCCTGCCTGCCGCTGCCCTCGGAGATCATCCTGCCCTTCGCGGGCTATCTGGTCTCGACCGGGCGGCTGAACCTGTATCTGGTCGCGACGGTCGGGGCGCTTGGCTGCAATCTCGGCTCGCTGGTCGCCTACGAGGTGGGCGCGCATGGCGGGCGTCCGGCAGTGCGGCGCTGGGGCAAATACGTGCTGCTGACCGACGACGATCTCGCCAAGGCGGACTGGTTCTTCCACCGCTTCGGCGGCCCGGCCGTGCTGATCGCCCGGATGCTGCCCGTGATCCGCACCTTCATCGCGCTCCCCGCCGGGATCGCGCATATGCGCCGGGTCCGCTTCCACCTCTATACCTTCATCGGCTCCTGGCCGTGGTGCTTCCTGCTGGCCTGGGTGGGCATGAAGCTGGGCGATGCCTGGGGCAGCAATGGCAACCTGCACACGGTGTTCCACTATTTTGACTACGTCATCATCGCCGCCGCCGCGCTCGTGATCGGCCGCTTCGTCTGGTCGCGCCGACGCCGGGCGGCGTGACTCTCTCCTCTCGCAGGCATCGTCTTTCCAGTAAGGTCAAAAACGCCCTAGGCTACCTGACATGAGCGCATCCCTAGCGTGCGGGGAATCCTGGTCGTGCGCAGCGCCACGATCGGGGCCGAGTTGCTGCGCCGCAACGCCGACGGCAGCTGGCCGGAGCGCGCCGAGACGATCGAGACGGGCGAACTGGTGCTGAACAGCGTCGCGTTCCGCTGCGCGCTACCCGATCTCTACCGGACGACGCGGCTTTATCGTGAGGGCTAGGCTCGACTCGCCGCGTCCAGCGCCTCCACCGCCTCTCGATCCAGGTTCAAGGTCGCGGCCTTCACCAAGTCCCGCAACTGCTCCAAGCTGGTGGCGCTGGCGATCGGGGCGGTGATGCCGGGCCGGGCGATCTGCCACGCCAGCGCCACCTGCGCCGGCGACGCATCCAAGCGGGCTGCCGCCGCATCCAGCGCCGCGAGCACCCGCTTCCCGCGCGCGTTCAAGTACTGGCCAGCGCGGGCGCCGCGCACGCTCTTTGCAAAGTCGGCTTCGGACCGGTACTTGCCGGTCAGGAAGCCCCCCGCCAGGGCGCCGTACGGGATGACCCCCAGCCCATGCTCCCGGCACAGGGGCAGCAGGTCGGCCTCGATCCCCCGCTCCATCAGGTTATAGGGGGGCTGTAGGCTCTCGTAGCGTGGCAGGCCGAGCCGGGCGCTCGCCTCCAGCGCCGCGGCGAGGCGGGGCGCGCTGTAGTTGGAGGCGCCGATGGCCCGGACCTTGCCCTGCCCGATTAGCCGGGCGAGGGCGCCGAGCGTCTCCTCAAGCGGAGTCGCCGGGTCGTCCCTGTGCGCCTGATAGAGGTCGATGACATCGGTGCCGAGGCGCGTCAGGCTGTCCTCGACGGCCCGCGCGATCCAAGCGGCGGAAAGGCCCTTGCCCCGGCCCGGCATCTCCATGCCGGCCTTGGTCAGGATCAGCACGTCCCGGCGCCGCCCGCGCGCCTTCATCCAGTCACCGATGATCGCCTCGGACTCGCCGCCTGCATGACCGGCAGCCCAGGCGGAATAGACATCCGCGGTGTCGATCGCGTTCAGCCCGGCCTCCACCAGGGCGTCGAGCAGGCGGAACGACGCGCTTTTGTCCGCCGTCCAGCCGAAGACGTTGCCGCCGAAGACGATGGGCGGCAGCTCAAGCCCCGACCGGCCCAGAGCGCGCTTGCGCATGGCGTTCTCCCCCTGTTGCGTAAAACAGCCCCAAGTCACTGTGCGACGGCGCCGCACCATCCGGGCAGATAGTCGGCCTCCTCGCTCCGCGCGAGGTGCAGTGCCCGTTCCACCGCGCCGCCGAAGTCGGCCTCGACCGCCTTGCGCTTGAGGCGCCGGCGCAGGAAGTCCGCCCACAGGAATTCGCTGAACGGCGTG
>DATFDN010000298.1:0-7791 GCA_035252035.1 Acetobacteraceae bacterium
GCGGGATCTCAACGAGGGGAACGAGTGGGATCTCCAAACCCTCCGCTGGCTCGACGAGCTGGGCTATGTCGAGGCGTGGATCGGCGAGCACCATGTCTCCCCATGGGAGCCGAACCCCTCCCCTGATCTCTTGGTCGCGCAGGCGCTGAAGCAAACCAGCCGGCTGCGCATAGGGCCGGGCGGCTTCCTGTTGCCGTACCACAATCCCGCCGAGCTGGCGAACCGCGTCGCCTTCCTCGACCATATCTCGGGCGGGCGGCTCAATTTCGGCGTCGCCGCGTCGGGCCTGCCGAGCGACTGGGCGATGTTCAACGTGGATGGCATGTCGGGCGTCAACCGCGAGATGACGCGCGAGGCGCTGGAGATCATCTTGCGGCTGTGGCGCAGCGAGGAGCCGTTCGACCACAAGGGCAAGTTCTGGAACATCTCGAAGCCCGCGGAGATGTTTGGCGTGCTGCGTCCGCATCTCCGCCCGTTGCAGCAGCCACATCCGCCGATCGGGGTCGCCGGCCTTTCGAAGACCTCCGACACGCTGAAGCTCGCCGGCGAGCACGGGTTCCTGCCGCTCAGCCTGAACCTCAACCCCGCCTATGTCGGCAGCCATTGGGACGCGGTGGAAATTGGCGCGCGCCGTGCCGGACGCACGCCGAACCGCGCCGATTGGCGCTTGGTGCGCGAGGTGTTCGTCGCCGAGACCGATGAAGAAGCTTTCCGCCTGTCGGCGGGCGGCGCAATGGGCCGCATGATGTCCGAGTACTTCCTGCCGCTGCTCGGCAATTTCGGCTTCCTGGATTACCTCAAGCACTCGCCGGATGTGCCGGATAGCGACGTCACGCCGGAGTACTGCGCGCGCCACAACTGGGTGATCGGCTCGCCCGCGACCGTCGTCGAAAAGCTGGAGCGCGTGTACGACGAGGTCGGCGGGTTCGGCCAAATCCTGGTGTTCGGCTTCGACTACGCGGACAATCCGGAGGCGTGGCACACCTCGCTCGGGTTGCTCGCCACCGAGGTCGCCCCGCGCGTCGCGCACCTCGTCCCACGGCAACCGGCGCTCGCCACCGCCTGATGAGTCGCGTGCTGCACCGCTCCGGCGCGATCCCGCCGGTGGCGGTCGGCGGCGCGGGGATCCGCCTGCGCCTGCGCGATGGGCGCACGATCATCGACGCCTCGGGCGGGGCGGCCGTGGCCTGTCTCGGCCACGGCAACCGGCGGGTGGCCGAGGCCATCGCCCGGCAGGCTGGCGCGATGGCCTATGCGCACACCGGAACTTTCAGCAGTGAGCCGGCCGAGCTTCTCGCCGATCTGCTTCTGGACGGCACGCCGGGCGGGCTGACGCACGCCTATTTCTGCTCATCCGGCTCGGAGGGCACGGAAGCGGCGCTGAAACTCGCGCGCCAGTATTTCGTGGAGATCGGGGAAACCCAGCGCACCCGCTTCATCGCCCGCCGGCAGAGCTATCATGGCAACACGTTGGGCGCCCTGGCGGCGAGCGGGAACAGGATGCGGCGCGCGCCGTACGAGGCGCTGCTCAGTCCAGCCTTCAGCCATGTTTCGCCCTGCTTCGCGTATCGTTTCAAGCACAATGATGAGTCCGAGGCGGAGTACGTGGATCGCCTGGCCGGGGAGTTGGAGGCGGAGTTCCAGCGCCTTGGTCCCGAGACGGTCATCGCCTTCATCGCCGAGCCGGTGGTCGGCGCGACCGCCGGCTGCGTGACCGCGTTGCCCGGTTACTTCGAGCGGGTCCGCGCCGTCTGTGATCGCCATGGCGCGCTGCTCATCCTCGACGAGGTGATGTGCGGCATGGGCCGCACCGGCACCGCCCACGCGTGGCAGCGGGAGGGCGTGGCGCCGGACATCCAGGTGATCGCCAAGGGGCTGGGGGGCGGCTACCAGCCGATCGGTGGCATCCTGGCCGCCGGCCGGATCGTGGCGGCGATCCGCGCCGGATCAGGTGGCTTCATGCACGGCCACACCTATCAGGCCCATCCCGTCGCCTGCGCCGGGGCGCTGGAGGTGCAGCGCATCATCCGCGACCACGACCTGGTGGCGAATGCGCGCAGGATGGGCGCGCGGCTCGGGCAGGCGCTGGGCGAACGTCTGGGCGAGCACCCGCACGTCGGCGACATACGCGGACGGGGCCTGTTCTGGGCCGTCGAGTTCGTGCGCGATCGGACGACCAAGCAGGTGTTCGAGCCGGCGCTGAAGCTCAACGAACGGGTCAAGCAGGCGGTTCTGGCGGAGGGGGTGGCGATCTATCCGATGGGGGGCACGATCGACGGACGCCAGGGCGATCACGTCATCATCGCTCCACCGTACGTCGTGACGGAGGACGACCTCGCGGAGATCGTGGACCGCCTTGGGCGGGGCATCGATGCCGCGTTGGACGGAGCAAGGGATTGAGCGCGCGCGCCCTCATTGTCTATTCCGACTACAAGAGCCCGTACGCCTATCTCGCCAAGGATCTGGCCTACGCGCTGGAACAAAGCCACGGCGCGCGGCTCGATTGGCGCCCCTATGTCCTGGACATTCCAAGCTATCTCGGCTCGGCGCGCCTCGATGAGGCCGGGCGGGTGATCGAGGAGAGCCGGAACGCGCACCAGTGGCGGCGGGTGCGCTACAGCTACATGGACTGCCGGCGCGAGGCGGCGAAGCGCGGGCTGGTGATCCGGGGCACGCAAAAGATCTGGGATTCGTCGCTGGCCGCGGCCGGGATGCTGTTCGCGCAGGCGCGCGGCGACGCCGTGTTCCGGCGCTATCACGACGCGGTCTTCGAGCAATTCTGGCGCCGCGCGCTCGACATCGAGAATCCCGACGCGCTCGCCGCCGTACTGGCCGAGGCCGGAGCCGGGGAGGGTTTCCAGGGTTGGGCGGAAGAGGGCAAGACGCGCGTCGCGGCGATCTCGCGGGAGGCGGAGGCGGCGGGTGTGTTCGGGGTGCCGAGCTTCATCCTCGACGGCGAGCTGTTCTGGGGCCGCGAGCACCTGCCCGAGATCGCGAACAGGCTGGCGGCCGCGGCGGGGTAGCGTTGCACCGACGGGCGAATGCCTTGGCCGCTGTCGCCGGTGCCCTGGACCCCTCCCCCCGGCCCCCTCCCGCAAGGGGAGGGGGAGTCGAGGCGGCCCATGGTGGGGTCAAACGTGCAGGAGCAGCGCATAGCTGGATGACGGTCCGGCGGGGACGACGTTGCGCCCGCCAAGCTCAACGCCGGTAGATGTTTCCCAGACGTTGTAGTTCGTGCCAGCGACGTTGAGGGCAGCGACGGTCGTGCCCGCGTTGGACAGGGTGAGAACATTGCCTTGTAGCACCGCCTAGTCGGCGAACAGCGGACCGAGCTGGACCTCGCCGCTATTGGCCCGCATGTGCAACGTGCCGGTGAAGTCCTGGGGATCGAGCAGGTTGACCCGCCCGCCGCTGTCGGTGACGGATTGGCTGATGGGTCGAAGCGCGGTCAGCGTGCCGAGGAAGCGCACGTCCCATGAGCCGGTGCCGATCGTGGTCGCGTTCAGCGTGACGGTGTCATTCTGACGGATGATGGTGTTGCCGGTGTGGGTGTAGTTCGCGCCGTTGCCGGAAAAGCCGGTGACGGTGAAGGCAAGGCGTCCGTGTGGATCGCCTTGCATGGTCAGCGTTCCGCCCGAGGTGCCGCGGAACGCGATATTCTCGGTCAACGAGCCGGACGTGTTGTGCCCGGCCCTCATGGCGACGTTGGCGACACCGCCGTAGTTGATATTGATGTTGCCAGCGGTGACGCCGCCGGGCGTGGGGTTGTCGCCAAAGGTGAGATTGAGGGGCTGGCTGCCGCCATTGATATTGAGCGTTGGCGGGTCGCTGGCGGCTCCGCCGAAGTGCAGCGTTGCCGGGAAAGGCGAACTGCCCAGGGAGACGCCTCGCGATTGAATGGCCTTGTCGCTGGCGGTCGGAACGCCGGGAGGCGACCAGCCGGCCGGATCGGTGAGAAAGAGCGCTGTCTGTGCCGTCCAGGTCTTTACGGTCATCGGGTTGTTTCACCTCAAAGGAGTGGCAGGCCAATATGCGTACTTGCGCCGCACCACCAGCGTCGTCCAATTCCCCTCCGCGACCGTGCGCGCCAACACCAGCCCGGCGCGGCGATGCGCGGCCAAGACGCCGCGCACCTGCGTGGCGAGCAGGCCCGAGAGGATCGCGGCGCCGCCCGGCGCGAGATGGGCGGCCAAGTCCCTGGCCATCAGACAGAGCGGGCGGGCAAGGATATTGGCCAGCACGAGATCGTATGGCGCGCCCGCGCGCACGAAGCGTCCGTGCCAGCCATCCGCCAGCCGCGCGTCAACCAGCCGCCCGACCCCATTCTGGCGCGCATTGCGCCGGGCGAGGCGCACCGACCAGGGCTCGATATCCACGGCGCGAACCCGACTGCCCCAAAGACGGGCCGCCGCCATTGCGAGGATGCCGGAGCCGGTGCCGAGATCGAGGATTCGGCGCGGCCGGCGACACACTCTTTCCAGCGCGCGCAGGCAGCCGCGCGTCGAACCGTGCTCCCCCGAACCAAAGGCGAGGCCGGCATCAAGGATCAGGGTAATCCGTCCTGCGGCGGGGCGCGCCGTCACGTGCGTCCCCCGCACCGCGAAGCGCCGGCCGATGCGCTGTTCGGGAAAGCTCGCATGGCTCCGCGCGAGCCAACCTTCGGCCGGGACCGGCGTCCGCGCGACGGCCGGCCGCATCCCGGTCAACGTCTCGGCCAGGGCCAGGGCGGCGGCCAGGGCTGCTTCAAGGGCACCGGCCTCCCGCACGCCCTCGACCCGCCAGGTTCCGGCGGCTTCGTCACGGAAGAAGCTGACCGTGGCGCACACCGAACCGAGCGCCGCCTCGAAGACCTCCAGCGCGTGGTCCGGCACCTCGACCGAGACCGTCTCCAGGGCAGGGGGGGCGTGCTTCATCGGCGGTTCCTGGGCGCGGCGCCGTCCCGAAGCTGGGGCCGGGCGACAAAGGGAAATGTAAGGAGCATGTGCCGGGCGAGCCGGTGTCTGACGGTAGAAAGACTCACGGAGGCAAGGAACCGTCCTCCTGGACGCGCGTAGCTCTCCCGGCGGGCTCGTCCTCGCCGCTGAAGCCTTTGATGGAGGAGACGATGGCAGAGCTTATCGTCGTCGGATTCGACGACCCCCTTGAGGCGGACCGCGCCCTGCACGAGCTTGCGCGACTCCAGAGGGAGTACCTGATCGACCTTGAGGACGCCGTGGTGGCCGTCCGCGATCGAGATGGCAGGCTGCGCCTGAAGCAGAGCGTGGATCTCGTCGGGGCCGGCGCGGCATCCGGCAGCCTGTGGGGCGCCATGTGGGGTACGCTCGTTGGCCTGTTGTTCCTTAATCCACTGATCGGCCTCGCCGCTGGCGCCGCGCTCGGCGCCGGCAGCGGGGCGCTTGCGGGCAGCCTCTCCGATTACGGCATCGACGACGATTTCATTCGTTCCGTTGGAGGCACCCTTCAACCCAACAGCTCGGCGTTGTTCGTGCTCGTGCGCAAGGCTCAGCCGGAGAAGGTGCTCGCCGAGATGTCGCGCTTCCGGGGCCGGGTGATCCGCTCCTCGCTCTCGCCGGAGCAAGAGGCACGCCTGCAAGCGGCGCTGTCCGGTGGGGCCGCCGCGATGCCGGGCAGCCCCGCCGGCACCCGCGCGCCGCCGGTCGTGCCGGACTCGGGAGAGCGGATCCCGGTTGCTTGAACGATCCGTCGCCGCTCTTCGCGAGCGGCTCGGCTGAGGAGACATGAACGTGGCCGCCGGGAGCTGGGGAAGGGGTCGCCCGCTTCACCCGGCTCCTCGCCCTGGCGGGTCACGGCTCAGGCCGCGGGCCGCCAGCGCGTCCAAATAGGCCTGCCACCGCGCCTCCTGCTGTTCCCCCAGCTCACGCAGATACTCCCACGTGTAGATGCCGGTGTCGTGCAGGTCGTCGAACGTGAGCCGCACGGCGTAGTTGCCCACCGCCTCCAGGTCGATCACCCGGACATGGCGCCGGCCGCTGACCAGCGTCTTCTGGCCTGGCCCGTGGCCCTGGACCTCCGCGCTGGGGCTTTCGACCCGGAGATACTCCGATGGCAGGTGAAACCGCGCCCCATCGTCGAAGGCGACCTCCAGCACGCCGTCGCCGCGATGCAGGCGGATCTCGGTCGCGGCCGTCATTCACCCTCCAGCGGGCGCGCTTCCTCGGGCAGCATGATCGGTATGCCGTCGCGGATCGGGTAGGCAAGTCCGGCCTTGCGGCTGATCAGCTCGCCGCGCGCGCGGTCGTATTCGAGCGGTCCCTTGGTCAGAGGGCAGACGAGGATCTCAAGGAGCTTCGGGTCCACGGCGACCGGCAGCGCGGCGGGATCGGTGTCGCTCATCGCTCAGCTCACGCTATGGCCGGCCAAGTCGTCGGGGGCCGCCATGCCCATTTGCAGCAGCACCAGCAGCGCGGCACCGCGCTCGGCCTGCGTTGGAGCTTCGAGCAGCGCCTGCTTCTCGACCGGCTCGAACGGGCAGATCATGGCCAGTGTGACCACCAGCATGTCATCGGGAATGCGCCGGATCGCGTCCCAGTTCGCTTCAAGGTTGCGGCGCGTGAAATACCCCCGGAGCGCCGCGATCAGCGCCTCCCGCTCGACCCCGATCGGCCGCGGATCGAGCGAGAGGTCATCAAGGAAGCGGCCATAGTCCCCCGCGACGCGCCGGTAGCCCCGGCGCGGCTCAAGCTCCCGCATGATCTGGAACCGGATCACCCCGGCCAGGGTGATGAGGAAACGCCCATCGTCGGTCTCGCTGAACGAGGCCAGCCGCCCCAGGCAGCCGATCCGGAACAGCCCAGGTCCATGGGAGGTGGGCGGCGCGGTGGCGTCAGGCTGGACCATGCCCAGCATCCGCCCCGCGCCGAGCGCGTCCTCGGTCATCGCCAGATAGCGCGGTTCGAAGATATTGAGGGGCAGGCGCCCGCGCGGCAGAAGCAGCGCGCCCTCGAGCGGAAAGACCGGAAACTCGGCCGGAAGGTCGCCCGCCTTCGGGTGAAAAACCGTCATCAGGAGAACAGGAGCGCGGAGAGCCGCCGGCGCGCCGCCATCGTGGCGGGATCGTCGAAGCCCCACGCCTCGAAGAACTTGAGGAGTTGCAGGCGCGCCGCGTCGTCGTTCCAGCCCCGGTCGCGCCGGACCACCTCCAGCAACTGCTCCGCCGCCTCCGCCCGCGCCCCGGTCGCGTTCAACGCCGTCGCGAGATCGTAGCGCGCCTGGAAGTCCGCTGGATCGGCGGCGACCCGCTTGCGCAACGCGGAAAGTTGGCCAGCGGCCGCGCGCCCTTCCTGCGCCAGCGCGAGCGCGCTGCGGGCGCCCGCGACTTCCGCATGGTCCGCGATCTTCGGCGGGACCTGTTCCAGCGCCGTCGCGGCTTCGTCCTCGCGTCCGAGCGCGAGCAGCGCGCGCACCAGCCCGCCCCAGGCATCCGGGCTCTCCGGCTCCTCTTGCAGGATCGCGCTGAACAGCTCCCCGGCGGTCTGACCGTCGCCTTGCTCAAGCGCCGCCTTGGCCTCGGCCAGCAGGTCGGCGCTCGGCATCGCCCCGCCGGCCGCCTTCAGCAGCCCCTCGACAAAGCGGCGGACCTCGGATTCCGGCAGCGCGCCCTGGAACAGGTCGGCGATCTGGCCCTGCCAAAAGGCGGCGACGGTCGGCACTGATTGCAGGGGCAGGCCGAGCTGGGCGAGCTGCTGGACGAGGGCGGTGTTCTTGTCGATGTCGATCTTGACCAGCTTCACGCGCCCGCCAGCCGCGCGCACCACCTTCTCCAGCGTCGGC
>DATFDN010000299.1:0-6651 GCA_035252035.1 Acetobacteraceae bacterium
CGGCCAGCCCACCGAGACGATGCGCATCATCCCGGACCCGCAGAACAACTCCGTACTGGTCTACGCCACGGCCAAGGAGGAGAACACGGTCGAGGCGATGATCCGCAAGATCGACATCCTGCCCTTGCAGGTGCGGATCGACGCGGTGATCGCCGAGGTGACGCTGAACGACGCGCTGAGATACGGCACGCAGTTCTTCTTCAAGCAAGGCGATCTCAACGAAACGCTCAGCGCGGCCCAGACCGGCGCGCCGCTGGCGGGGAGTTTCCCCGGTTTCGTGCTCGGCGCGACGGCGAAGACCGTGCAGGCCGCGATCTCGGCCTTGCAGCAAGTCACCACGGTGCGCGTGCTGTCCTCGCCCGAGGTGATGGTGCTCGACAATCAGCCGGCCGCGCTGCAAGTGGGCGATCTGGTCCCGTTCCTGACGCAGTCGGGGCAAAGCACGCTGGTCCCTGGGGCGCCGGTCGTCAACTCGATCAACTACCGGCCGACGGGCGTGGTCCTGAACGTCACGCCGCGCGTGAACAGCGGCGGCCTGGTCACGCTCGACATCGCCCAGGAGGTGAGCGCCATTAACACGTCCGCGCCGAACTTCACCAACTCACCCACCTTCTCGGACCGGTTCGTGCAGTCGCGCGTCGTGGTTCAGGATGGCCAGACGGTGGGCCTCGCCGGCCTCATCACCGACAACATCTCCCTCGGCAACCAGGGCATCCCGTTCCTCAAGAACGTGCCGATCCTCGGCTTCCTCACGGGCACGCAGAACAACTCGCGTGCTCGGACCGAGCTGCTCGTGCTGATCACGCCGCACGTCGTTCATGACCAGCGCGACGCCAGGGCGCTGACCCAGGATCTCATCAGCCAGCTCCCCAACGCCGCGATCGTGCCGCGCTTCTCGAACCGCTTGCCTCCCACGGGCTCGTCCGACCCGAACGGCCAGCTGCTCGGGAAATTGGGAATGCCGCCGTAGGCTGACCGTGTTTCCAAGCCGTTTAACTCCTCCCGCGAGCGGGAGAGGTGTATAACGCGTCGGCGGAGCCTCAATCGGATCTGATGCGGATAAGCTCTAAACGCCGCTTGGCGCTACACCGACGACGCAATCGCCGGGGCCAGCGCGGGCGCGCGCGCGGACGGGTGCGCGGGGTTGCGGAAGCGCAAATCCCCCTCGGCGGTTCCCGTCGCGGGACTGAACAGCTCGTGGCGCGAGACGAAGGTGACGGCGACCACCGCGCGCGCCTGCGGCCGTGTCAGGAACTGGCGTGCCTCGCTCTCCAATTCCAACCGCTCGCGCAGCCCGAGCCATTCCTGCCGGCCGATGTCATCGACGAACATCGCGAGGATGCCGGGACGCTGGCCGCTCAGGCGTGCCGAGGCCAAGCCGCCCATCCGCCGGCAGATGGCGAGCGCCACCTCGTCCTCGCGCCCAGCCTGGGCCGCCATCGCGAACAGCCCGCCGCCGGCCATCGTCACCGCTAAGTTCGCTTCCGGGCCGAATTCGCGCTTCAGCGACGACAGCACGCCCAAGTCATCGGCTTGCGCGCCGGCCAGCATCAGCCGATCCAGGCGCAACACCATCGCCGGTCCATGGTCGGTGCGTTGGTTGGACGCCAGCATCTGGCGGATGCGCTCGTGCAAGCGCGCGAGTCCGTCATCCTCCCGCAAACCCTCGGGCAGGCTCACCCGCAGGATGTAGCGGCCAGGATGGGCGGTGAGCCAAGTCTGCAAATCGGGATCGATCCAGTCGGCCAGGTGGAACCAGGCGCCGCGATGCAGGCATCGCCCCTCCTCGGCCGAGACGGACTCGCAGACGATCTCGGCCTCCACGGTGTCCCGCGCGATCAGCAGATCGAAGGGCGCGGCATCCTCAAAACCAGAGAAGCGGACCGTGAAGCCTCGCGCGCGTTGCAGGGCAGCGGTGTGGCTCAAGTGGAGAAGCGGACCCAGCGTGCCGTCGCCGGCGAGGGCGGCCCGCACCCGTTCGCTGAAGCGGGCGCGTCCTTCGGGGCCGAAGCCTCGCACGGCCGCCATCATCCCGGCCGCGAGCGCGCCAACGCGCAGCTCGGCCTGGCTCGCGGGCGGAAGACCCTTGCGGAGCCTCTCGATTCCATAGACCGCGAAATGACGGTTCAGGATCGCCTTGCCGGCGCGCGGCCCGATTTCGGCGCGGCGGCGAATCTCGGCCAGCCGGCTCCGCCAGAGATCGCGGCCGGCGAGTTCGACGAAGGCATTCAGGGCTTCCCGGTCCAAACGGGTCGGCCGATGCGTACTCATAGTGGTCTTGGCGTACCCGCCGCGCCCGAATTCGTCAAGCGCGAGACGGTTGCCCGCGAGTGTTCAAGCGGCCGCGATCCGTTCGGCGCCGCCCATATAGGGCCGCAGCACGGGTGGAATCAGGATCGAGCCATCCGCCTGCTGATGGCTCTCCATCACCGCGATCAGGGCGCGCCCGACCGCGACGCCCGAGCCGTTCAACGTGTGGACGAAGCTCAGCGCCTTGCCGTCCGTCCCGCGCATCCGCGCGCCCATCCGCCGCGCCTGGAAGTCGCGGGTGTTGGAGCAGGAGCTGATCTCCCGCCACGCCTGCTGGCCGGGCAGCCACACCTCCAGGTCCAATGTCTTGGCGGCGCCGAAGCCGGTGTCGCCCGCGCAGAGCAGCACCCGCCGGAAGGTCAGGCCGAGCGCGCGCAGCACCGCCTCGGCGCAGCGCGTCATGCGCTCATGCTCCTCGGCGCTCGCCTCCGGGGCGGTGATCGAGACCAGCTCGACCTTGCGGAACTGGTGCTGGCGCAGCATCCCCCGCGTGTCGCGCCCCGCCGCGCCGGCCTCGGAGCGGTAGCACTCGGTCAGCGCGGTCAGCCGCAGCGGCAGCGCGCGCGCCGCCAGCACCTCGTTCGCGACCGAGAAGGTGAGCGGCACCTCGGCGGTGGGAATGAGCCAGCGCCCATCGGTGGTGCGGAACATGGTGTCGCCGAACTTGGGCAGCTTGTCGGTGCCATAGGCGGCGGCGTCGTTGACCAGGGTGGGCACGGCCATTTCCGTGTAGCCGTGCTCGCGGGTGTGCAGATCCAGCATGAACTGGCCGAGCGCCCGCTCCAGCCGCGCCAGCGCGCCGCGCAGCACGACGAAGCGGCTGCCCGACATCTTGGCGGCGGCGGCGAAGTCCATCATCCCGAGCGCCTCGCCCAGCTCGAAATGCTGGCGCGGCGCGAAGCCGAGATCGCGCGGCTCGCCGTGCTGGGCAAGGACGAGGTTGGCGCTCTCGTCGGTCCCGTCCGGCACGTCGGGGTCGAGCACGTTGGGCAGCCCGGCCAGCAGGCGCTGAACCTCGTCTTCCTTCTGTGAGGCGCGCTGCTCCAGCGCCGGGATGTTTTGCGCGATTTGCGCCGCGTTCAAAATGAGGCTTTCGGTAGGAAGGCCGGTGCGACGGAACTCAGCAACCTGCTTGGAAATCGCCCTCGCGCGTTCCTGCAAGCCTTGCAGCTCGGTCAACACGGCGCGGCGCTCGGCATCGAGCGCCAGGATGTCGGGACTGACCGCCCCCAGCCCGCGCCGCGCCATCGCCGCGTCGAAGGCCGCCGGGTTGGCGCGGATGGCGCGCAGATCGTGCATCGCCCTAGGCCCCGACTTCCTTGGGCGCGACCAGGCGGGCGCACAGGATCGAAATTTCGTAAAGGCCGATCAGCGGCACGGCGAGCCCCACCTGAGTGAACACGTCGGGCGGGGCCAGGATCGCGGCGATGATGAACATGCCGACATACGCATAGCGGCGGAACCGGCCCAGGGCCTTGGGGCTGACGATGCCGACCTTGGCGAGCAGCGTGATCAGCACGGGAAGCTGGAAGGTGATGCCGAAGGCGAAGATCAGCTTCATCACCAGATCCAGGTACTCGCTCACCTTGGCGTCGAGCTGGATCGGCACCCCGCCCGCGCCGGTCTGCGACTGGAAACTGAGGAAAAAGCTCCAAGCGTATGGGAATATGACATAATAGGCGAGCGCGGCGCCTATGAAGAACAACACCGGGGTGGCAATCAGGAAGGGCAGCAGCGCGCGCTTCTCGCTGCGATAGAGGCCGGGCGCGACGAACATCCAGATCTGCGAGGCGATGATCGGGAAGCTCACGAAGGCCGCCGTGAACATCGCGACCTTCAGATAGGTGAAGAACGCCTCGTAGAGCTGCGTGTAGATCAGGTGCGGGTCGGCCCCGCCATGCGCGATCAGCAGCTTCGCCAGGGGCTTGGCGAGGAAGTAGAAGATCTGGCCCGAGAAATGATAGCTAACGAGGAACGTGACCAGGAACGCGGCGGCCGAGTACATCAGGCGGCGGCGCAGCTCGATCAGATGTTCGAGCAGCGGCATCGGCTTGTCGTTGATCGGATCGTCGATGATCTGTTCTTGGTCGGCCAAGGGCGTTCCAGTCGTTCAGGCGCGCTCAGCCCGGATGGAGCGGGCGGGGCGCGCGCGCGATCTCGGGCGGGATGAAGGCCGGCGCCTCCGGCGGAGCCGCCTGGCCCGCGGCGGGGGGGGTAGCGCTCGGCGGAATGAAGGCCGGGGTGTCGGGACGCTGGATGGGCTCCGGCGCGATCATCACCGGCTCTGGCTGCGGCTCCGGTTCCGGCGGCGCCGGCTGGGCCTCGACGGCCGGCCGCTCCGCCACCGCCACATCGCCCTCGGCCGCCCGCGCCGGCGCGGGCGTGGTGATCCCGGCGAGCGGGTTCTCACTGAAGGTGCGGCGGATCGAACCGTCGTCATCGACCAGCTTTTCCAAGGCGCGCGTCACGTTATAGCCGCGCAGCGAACTGAGCTGGTCGCGCACCTCGGTCAGATCGGCCTCGCGCACCATCTCGTCCACATGCGTCTGGAACTCCGCGGCCATGCCGCGCGCCTTCTTGATCGCCCTGGACACCGCCTTGATGGCGACAGGCATGTCCTTCGGCCCGATGAGGATCAGGGCGACGACGGCGATCACTCCCAACTCGGACCAGGCGAAGTCGAACATCTCGGGCTCGGTTGTCCAGGCCCGCTTGCTAGCAGGAAACCGGGGCGGCGGGAACGCCCCTCTGGCCCCGCGCTCTCAGCGCGCCCGCTTCTTGCGCAATCCCAGGGCCGCGATAGCATCGCTCGCGTGAGCAAGAGCGCCCGTTCCAAGCCCCCCGCCCCCCTCGTGCTCGTCGCCCCGGCCCGCCTCCAGGATTTCGATGAAGCGGGCTACCTCGCCGCCAACCCGGATGTCGCCGCGGCCCTGGCCAAGGGGCATGTCCCGTCCGGGCTGGAGCATTTCCGCCATTACGGCCAGCATGAGGCCCGGTTGATGCGGCTGACCGAAGCCGAGGCGGCGCTGCCGGCCCGCCAGCGCCGGAAGATGGCGCGCGTCGAAAAGCTGCTCGACCTGTCCCTCCCGCACCGCCGCCGCGGCGCCAAGTTCGATTTCCTGACCGACGAACTGCGCGCCGAGGCGCATATCGTCGAAACAACAGCCGTCTCCGCCAATCCGTACGACGAGAACGTCATGGCGCTTATCGAATCGGTGCCGGACGGGATCATCCTGGACTGCGGCGCGGGAAAGCGGTCCGTGTATTTCGACAACGTGGTGAACTTCGAGATCGTGGACTACGACAGCACGGACGTGATCGGCGTTGGCGAGCGGTTGCCGTTCAAGGCGGACGCGTTCGACGCGGTGATCTCGATCGCCGTGCTCGAACACGTCCGCGATCCGTTCCGCTGCGCCGCCGAGATCGCGCGCGTGCTGAAGCCCGGCGGGCGGCTGCTGTGCTGCGTGCCGTTCCTCCAACCAGAGCATGGCTATCCGCGCCACTACTACAACATGACGCGCCAAGGCCTGCGCGCGCTGTTTGAGGGCAGGCTTGTGATCGAGGACCACCGGGTGGTGCGCTCGACATTGCCAATCTGGTCCCTCACCTGGTTCGTGCAGAGTTGGGCACAGGGACTGCCCGAGCAGGCGCGCGCGGAATTCCTCGATCTTCGCCTCGGCGATTTGATGGCCTCTCCAGCCTCGTTCCTCGACCGGTCCTGGGTGAGCCAGTTGTCCCCCGAGAAAACTTTCGAGCTTGCCTCGGCAACCATGCTGTTCGCTCGAAAGCCCTTGGCGGACAGCGCACGCTGACGGGACCAGGCGGGAACCAATGTCCGCGTGACAAGTTTCGTACGGCAGCCATGCCCGACGCACTCAGCGACAGAACCATCGAATTGGTGAAGCGGACGGTGCCCGCCCTTGAGGCGGGCGGCGTCGCCATCACCGACCGAATGTATCAAATCCTTTTCCGGAATCCGGAAATACGCGATTTGTTCAACCAATCGCACCACGGCGAGTCAGGCTCGCAATCGAAGGCGCTCACAGCCGCCATCATCGCCTATGCGCGCAACATCGACAATCTGGGCGCGCTCGCCTCGCGGATCGAGCGCATCACCCAGAAGCACGTGGGGCTGAACATCCTCCCCGAGCACTATCATTTCGTGGCGGAGGCCCTGCTCGGCGCGATCAAGGACGTGCTGGGCGACGCGGCGACGCCGGACATCCTTGGAGCCTGGGCGGAGGCGTACTGGTTCCTTGCCGATCTGCTGATCGCACGCGAGGCGATCATATACAGCCGCCTCGCGGCCGCGCCGGGCGGCTGGAATGGCTGGCGCGATTT
>DATFDN010000300.1:0-8858 GCA_035252035.1 Acetobacteraceae bacterium
GGCGGCGGCGCGGCGCCGGACGCGCCTGGCGCCGGTGCCGCACCCGCGCCCTGTGGATTCTGGATCTGGAACTGTAGATCCTCGATCTGCTTGCCGAGTTGCGCGGTCTGCTGTTGCAGACGGTTGTTAAGCTCCTCCACCCGACCGCGCAGCTCGCGCACCGAGCCTTCCAGCGTCTCGACCCTGGTCAGCAGGCGGGTGACGATTTCGCTGCTCGCACCGGGCGGAGAAGCGCCGGAATAGCCGGGCGCGGCATAGCCCGGATACCCGCCCGCGCCACCCCGTTGTTGCGCCAACGCCTGGATCTCCCGCTGCAACTCCAGAATCTGGTTCTGGAGCGCGATGCCTTCGCGGGTCTGCATTTGCGCTCGTGCCGGGCACGGCAGCGCGCACGCGACGATAAATGCGAGCAGCCCCGCCTCAACCGATTTGAACCTGATCGCGCGTAGCCTCATCCACTCCTCCTGGCGACACGGTTTTCTAGACGAAACGCCGCGCACTCAGAAGGGCTTGGCGGACGCCGCTCAGCGCACGGACGTGGTGGCGTTCCGGTTCTTCGCCCAGGCTTCCTCGTTGTCGCCGAGCGCGATCGGGCGATCCTTGCCGAAGCTGATCGTCTCGATGCGGCTTGGGCTGACGCCGCGCGCCGCCAGATAGTCGCGGGCCGCGTTGGCGCGGCGCTGGCCGAGCGCGAGGTTATACTCCTCGGTGCCGCGGTCATCGCAGTTGCCCGCCACCTGGACCGCGACCTGCGGGTACTTCTGGAGCCACTGCGCCTGCCGGTCCAGCGTGAGCTGATCGTCCGGCCCGAGCTTGCTGCTGTCAAAGGCGAAATAGACGCGATCGCCAACATTGGTCGCCAGATCCTGCTGGCTTCCCGGCACCACGCCGCCCCCGCCGAAACCGCCAGCGCCCCCGGCGCCCCCCGCGCCGCCCATCGTGGCCGTTTCGGGGGTCTTGGAGCACGCTGCAAGCAGGGCGATGGTGGCGAGAGCAGCGGCGATCCGTATCTGCATTGCTCTTATCCTGGGAGGCTGGGGAGAGTAACCGGCGAGGGGCTTTAACCGAATCTGGAACGTTTCCCTCGCGGGAGCGATTAGCCGCGTGCGAATCTTGGGTCAAGCAAAGCTGCATACGCCAGCATGTTTTTCTCCGTCCCACGCCATTCCCACCCCGTCGCGTCGCGGATCGCCCCCCGCGAGCCACGCCGTCCCGTCGCGGATCAGGGCCTGCGCGCCGATGTCGAAGCGCCGGCACAACACCCAATGGCCCCGCCGCGCCAACCCGGCGCCGTGATGCTCGAGCGGCGGCTCGATCTCCGTCGCGCCACTCCAGTTCAGCGCGTGGGGCGCGGCGAGAAGTGATTGGGGGTCGTGCAGCCCGCCCGCCAGCCGCAGCAGCGCATTGGCGATCGCGCCAGGAATGCGGTTGCCGCCGCCCGCTCCCAGGGCCGCGCACGGCTGGCCGGCGGCATCGAAGAGGATGCAGGGCGCGATCGAGGTGCGGGGCCGCTTGCCCGGCGCCATCGCGTTGCGTGCGCCGGGGCGCCCCGCCCTTGGCCGCGCGGCGAAGTTGGTCAGGGCATTGTTGAGGTAGAACCCGCCCACCGCGACGCGCGCGCCGAAGTTCTGGTTGACCGTCGTGGTCATCGAGACCACGCCGCCCATCGCGTCGGCGGTCACGACATGGCTGGTCATGCTTGCTCCGGCCGGATCGGCGGCGGCCCCGGCGTCCAGCGCCTCGGTCCGACGCACCGGATCGAGGCTGGCGGCGCGACTGTCGAGATAGGATGGCGCGAGCAGCGCGCTCGTATCCGAGGCGACGAAGTCCGGGTCAGCGGCGTACGCGTCCCGGTCGGCGAATGCCATTCGGCCGCATTCGGCGAGAATATGCGCCTCGTCTTCGCTCATGCCGGCGTCCAGGTGCGTGACACCGGCACGGAACGCGATCCCGGCGATCTGCCCAGCGGCGATTCCGCCAAACGCCGGCAAGGGAGCGGTGGCGACCTTGAGGGGGAGGCCGGATCGCGCCGGGAGGTTGAACACGATCGGCGCGCGTTCGATGGCGCGGTAGGCGGCGAGATCAGCCAGGGTCAGCGTGCCCGGAAACCAGTCCGCCGCGACCGCGGCGCACAGGGCGGCGGCGGTCTCGCCCAGGTAGAACGCATCCGCCCCGCCCTCGGCCACACGGCGCAGGGTTTGTGCAAGGGCTGGGTTGCGGACCAGGGTGCCAGCGGGCAGCGGTGCGCCCTCGTCGCAGCAGTAGAGCGCGCGAGTCATCGCCTCGTCGCGCACCGCTGGCGTCTCCCGCAAGGCGCGGCCTAAATACGGCGCGAGCGGAAAGCCCTCCTCGGAGAGCGTGATCGCCGGTTGCAACAGCGCGCCCCACGGCAAGCGACCGAGCCGGCGGTGCGCCGCCTCCAGCACTCTCAGGAGGCCGGGGATGGCCACGGTGCGCCCGCCGATCACCGCCCGGTCAGCGGGCACCGCGCGATCATCAAAGTCACGGACCAGGGAGGCAGGCACGCGCGCGGGTGCCGCCGACAGCCCATCGAAGGCCAGCGCCTCGAATGGGGCACCGGTCGCGGCCAGTACCACGGCGCCGCCGCCGAGGCCCGATGCGTTGGGCTCCACGACCGCGAGGACGGCTTGCGCGGCGATGGCGGCGTCGATCGCGGCGCCGCCCTGCCGGAGCATCGACAGGGCGGCCCAGGAAGCGAGTGGGTTGGCGGTCGCGGCGGCGACCATGCCGCGTGCCGCGCGGGATCGGGTGGGATCAAAGTCGAGCCACGGCTCCGCGTCTCGGCCGAAAGCAAGAAGCAAGCGAGGCGTGGCGCTCATGGCACGCACCGTCGCCCGGCGTGCGGGATTGGGCAATGGCCTCGTGCCGTCCTCTCCCCCGGCCCCCTCCCGCAGGGGGAGGGGGGAGTCATACGAGAAGCCCCCTCCCCTTGCGGGAAGGGTCAGCCCCGAAACGCCCCGCTCACGCCGCCTTGCGGTTGATGCGGCTCTCGGCGAGCGCGGTCAGCTTCTTGTCGGTCGCCTTCTCCTCTTCCAGGTTCTGCTCGAGCGGGCCGACGCACTGCGTCTTGCCGAGCTGCTTGGCGAGCGCGATCAGTGTGCCATAGCGGGTGATCTCGTAGTGCTCCACCGCTTGGGCCGAGGACAGCATCGCCGCGTCCCGCACGTCGGTGTCGGCGACATCGCCCATCACCTCCTTGGCCTCGGCGAGGATGCCGTCCATGGCCTGGCAGGTGACGCCCTTCGGGCTCTCGCCCAGGGCCTGGAACACCTGGTCGAGCCGCTTGATCTGGTTCTGAGTCTCCGTCAGGTGCGTCTGGAAGCCCTGCTTGAGCTGCGGATCGCTGGCCTTCTCGACCATCGTCGGCAGATTTTTCGCGATCTGATTCTCGGCGTAATACATGTCCTGAAGCGTGTGCGTGAACAGGTCTTCCAGCGACTTGATGGGTTTCGAGAAGATTCCCACGGCTCGTTCTCCCCTGTTGCGGTGTCACCAAAAGGCGCGAGGCACCAGCGGAGTTTTTTGACCAAGGGAACGTGATCGCGGCGGCCGCGCCCGCTTCAGGTCATCGACCAGCCATGACTCACGTTCAACGATTGTCCGGTCAGCGCGTTCGTGGGGAACGCGGCGAGCCAGAGCACCGCCTCCGCCACATCGGCCGTGGTGGTGAACTCCCCATCCACCGTGTCGCGCAGCATGACGTCGCGGACGACCTGGGCCTCGGTGATGCCGAGCTTGGCGGCCTGTTCGGGAATCTGGCGCTCGACCAAGGGGGTGCGCACGTACCCGGGACAGACCACGTTGGCGCGCACGTTGCGGGACGCGCCTTCCTTGGCGACCACGCGGGCCAGGCCAAGCAGCCCGTGCTTGGCGGTGACATAGGGCGCTTTGAGCCGCGACGCCTCCTTGGAATGCACCGAGCCGATATAGATGATGGCGCCGCCGTCTCGCGCGTACATCTCCCGCAGGCAGGCGCGCGTCGTCAGGAACGCGCCATCCAGATGCACCGCCAGCAGCTTGCGCCAGTCGGCGAAGGCGAACTCATCGACGGGCGCGACGATCTGGATTCCGGCGTTGCTGACCAGCACATCCAGGCGGCCGAAGGTCCGGACCACCTCGGCCACCCCAGACTCGACCGCGTCCTCGCGCGTGACGTCCATCGTCACGCCGAGCGCCGACCCGCCCGCCTGGCGGATGTCGCGCGCCACCGCGTCAGCCGCGTTCCCGTCGAGATCGGCGATGGCGGCGTGCGCGCCCTCGCGCGCGAAGGCGCCCGCGATCTCCCGCCCGATGCCCCCGCCAGCACCCGTCACGAGCGCCACCTTGTCCCTGAAACGTTGCATGTCGCCGCCCCTAGGTCCGCATGTGCCGGTCTGAGATAGGCATCGCCGCGCGCGCCGCGAGAAGCGCGGCGATCCGGTCCAGAAGCTGTGCTGCCAGAACCGGCTTGCGCAGCAGCGAGAAGGTGCCGCTGGTGGCGCCGCTGAGCGCCAGCCTCGTCCCATCGCCGGCATAGCCGGTCAGCAGCACCGCGGGTAGCCCCGGACAGCGTTCCTGGGCGCCGCGGATCACGGCAAGCCCGTCCATATCGGGCATCGAGAGGTCCGTGACCAGGATATCCACCCTCTCGCCCGCGGCGAGCAGGGCGAGCGCCTCGGTGCCGCTCGCCGCCCCCAGCACGGTGTGTCCGCCGGCTTCGAGCTGCATTGCCAAGGTCTCGCGCACCAGCGCGTCGTCGTCCAGCAGCAGCACGCGGGATGCGGCGCCCTGCTCATGGCTGGCTGCACCCGCCGTGGCCGAAGCACAGGATTGAGCCGTCGCCTCCGGCAGCCAGAGCGTGATGGTGGTGCCGCGCCCTGGCGCGCTCTCGATCCCCAACCCGCCGCCCGACTGCTCGGCGAAGCCTTTCGCCATGGCCAGCCCGAGGCCGGTGCCCTGGCCAGGTGGCTTCGTCGTGAAAAACGGCTCGCAGACCCGATCAAGGGTTGCCTTGTCTATCCCAGTGCCGGAATCCATGACTGACAATCGGACATAGCGGCCAGGCGCCGGGCTGGGCTTGGCGGCGCCTGCCGGTGGTGACTCCAGCACCTCCCGACAGGCTGCGAAGGTCAGCGTCCCGCCCCGCGGCATGGCGTCGCGCGCGTTGGTCGCGAGATTGACGAGGGCCGTCTCGATCTGCCCCTTGTCAGCCAGAAGGGGCGGCAGATCCGGCTCTAGGTCGATCCGGATCGCGATGGTCGGGCCGAGCGCGTGGATCAGGATCTCCCGCAATCCATCCAGGACCGCGCCCAGCTCCACCAACTCGGCGCGCTGGTCGCCCCGGCGCGCGAAGGCGAGCAGGCGGCGCGTGATCGACGCGCCCCGCGCGGTCCCATCGAGGATGAGGCGCGCGATGCGGCGCACGGCGTCGGCATCGTCCGCGCGATGCGCGATCATTGCCGCCCCGCCCTGGGCCGCCTGGAGCACATTGTTGAAGTCGTGCGCGATACCGCCGGCGAGCTGGCCGAGCGCCTGCATCCGCTCGGCGTGCGCGGCGCGTGCCTGCGCCGCCTCGCGCGCCGCCACCTCTTCGCGCACCCGCATCTCCAGCGTCCCCACCAGGTCGTGCAGACGCACCTCGCTGTCGCGCGCGGCGTCCTCGGCCTGCCGGCGGCGTGAGATATCCTCGATCACGGAGATGAAATACTGGGGCGCCCCCTCCGCGCCGCGCACCAGGGCGACGGTCAGGTTGGTCCAGATGATCGAGCCGTCCTTGCGGAAATACCGCTTCTCCAGGGCGTAGCTGGCGATCTCGCCCTCCAGCATCTGGCGCACGCAGGCCAGATCCGTGTCGAGATCCTCGGGATGGGTGATGTCCTGGAAGGTCTTGGCGAGCAGCTCCTCGCGCGTGTAGCCGAGCTTTTCGCACAGCCGCGTGTTGACAAGCAGCCAGCGCCCGTCGAGGCCCACGTGGGCGAGGCCAACCGCGGCCTGTTCGAAGGTGGCTCGGAACCGCGCCTCGGTCTCGCGCAGCGCCGCGGTGAAGCGCGCCTGCTCCTCCCTGGCGCGTCGGAGACTGTCCGCGACATCGTCGATTTCGCGGATGCCGCAGCACGTGGGCGCGGCACCCTCGGCGAGCTCACGCAAGCCGCGCACCATGCCACGGACGTTCAGCCGCGCCGCCACGAGGCCCGCCACCAAGGACAGGCCGGCCACGGCAAGGCTGACGCGTGCGCTGCCCGGCGTTGATCCGAGTGCCACGCAGGTCGCGGCGCTGCCGAGCGCGAGCGCCGGAACCGCCCCCCCGGCGACCAGCAGCAGCAGGCGCCCGCGTATGGCTAGCGCGCGAGACCAGGGCCAGAGAAGGGTACGCGACTGAGGGCGGGAAGCCAGATCGGGTCGGCGCACGCCGCTTTTCCGGAATGAGTTGTCGATCGCGCGCACCTATCAGATGGACCCTGCTCGCAGCAATGTGAAAATGGTCCTGCGAGACCTTCGAACCGTCCTCACGCCAGTGGCCCGAAATCCTGACCCATCACGCGTCGTTCGCGCTTGAGAGTACCGCGCCCGGATGCCCCGCGGGGAAGGCGAGGCTGACGCGCAGGCCCGGGCCGGCGTCCTCCAAGCCGAGCCGGGCGCCATGCAGTTCGGCGACGGCGGCGACCAGGCTCAGCCCGAGGCCGCTGCCCGGTGTCGTGCGGCTCTGCTCAAGACGGTGAAAGCGGCGTAGGACGCGCCCGCGCTCGTTCTCAGGGATCCCGGTTCCGTTGTCCTCGACCGAGAGCACCGGACCACTCGCCGGATCGCCTGACGCCTGCTCGGCAAGCAGGACGCGGACGCGGCTGCCTGGGGGCGTGTGCCGCAGCGCGTTCTCGACCAGGTTGGCCAGCATCTGCGTCAGCAGCTCCTGGTCGCCGTGGACGGTGACGCCGGGCGCGATCTCGGCGCGCAGCGCCCGCCCTTCGTCCTCCGCCACCGGGGCGAAGGCGTCGGCCACGGTTTCGGCGAGCCGGCTCAGATCCACCCAGCGGAAGGCCGCCCGTTGCGCGCCGGCCTCCACCTCGGCGATCCGCAGCAGGGCGGCGAACGTGCCGAGCAGCGCCTCCGCCTCGGCCGCGGCGCCCTCCACCGCGCGCTCATAGTCGGCGACGGACCGGGCGTGGGCGCGAGCGTCCTCCAGACGCTGGCCCAAGCGCGAGAGCGGCGTGCGCAAGTCGTGCGCGATGTCGTTCGAGACCTGGCGCAGGCTCTCCATCAGGATCGCGATGCGGTCCAGCATGCGGTTGAGTGTTGCGGCCAGGCGGTCGAGGTCGTCCCCCGTGCCCCGGACGGGCACGCGCCGGGCGAGATCCCCTTCGATGATGGCCTCGGCAACGCGCCCGATGGCGTCCACCCGGCGCAGGAACAGGTGGCTGAGCCAGGCGCCGCCGCCCACGCCGAGCAGCAGCGTCAGTCCGATCGCCCACGCGAAGGCGCGCAGGATCGCCTCCTCGGCCTCGGCAATGCGCTCGAAGTCGTCGCCCACCGCGACGACGATGCCTTCCCCGAACGGGACGGCGAGAGCGCGGACCAGCTCGTGCTCACCCCTCCCGTCATCGGTCTCTGCGGCGTCAAGCCGCAGCCAGCCTCGGCGCTGGCCGAGGGGAGCGATCTCGCCCGCGAGGCGCCGCCCCTCCGCGCCCTGCACGAGGTAATCCAGCGCGCCCGCGCCCCGGCCGCGTGCCTCGACCGCGGCGATGAGGCGCGGCAAGCCTCCGGCCTGGTACTCGTCGCGGAGCGAGGCGACCTCCGCCTGGATGCGCGCCCGCGCCTGCCCGTCCAGCGCGGCCCGCGTGGTCCAGAACACCACGGCGCCGAGCACCACGGCCGAGGCCGTGAACAGCAGCAGATAAAGCGCGGCCAGCCGTAAGCTCGCCGTGCGCAACAGCCTAGGCAGGCGCACGTCCAGCGGAGGCTCCCCCAGCTTGCGTCGGCTGAGCAGGGGCGCGCAGCGCGTAGCCGGCGCCGCGGATGGTGTGGATCAGCTCCGGCGCGCCGGGCTGGGCCAGCTTGGCGCGCAGCCGGCTCATATGGGTCTCGACGATGTTGGTCCTGGGATCGAAGTGGAAATCCCAGACGGCTTCCAGCAGCATGGTGCGCGTCACGACGCGCTCGGCGTGGCGCATCAGGTACTCAAGAAGCTGGAACTCGCGCGCCTGCAACTCGACGCGCCTGCCCCCGCGCGTGACCGTGCGCCTGAGCCGGTCCATCTCTAGGTCGGCCACCCGCAGCACGGCCTGGACCTCGACGAGCGGAGGGCGGCGGGCGAGCGCGTTCAGGCGGGCCAGGAGTTCAGCGAAGGCGAAGGGCTTGACGAGGTAATCGTCCCCGCCGGCCTCCAGCCCCTTCACGCGGTCGCCGACCCCTCCCAAGGCGGTGAGGAACAGCACGGGCGCCTTGACGCCGGTTTCGCGCAGCGCGCGCACGAGGCCGAGCCCGTCCAGGCCGGGCAGCATCCGGTCCACCACGAGCACGTCGTGCCCACCATCGGCGGCGAGGAACAGCCCGTCCCGGCCCGTGGCGGCATGGTCCACAACATGGCCGTTCTCGCGCAGGCCGCGAGCGACGTAGCTGGCGGTCTCCCGGTCGTCCTCGATCAGCAGAACCTTCATGGCCGCTCCGTCGCCCGCGCCGCTCTCCGCGAGTTTAGTCCGTCTCGCCGCCGGCGTGGATGCCGACAACCTGGCCGCTCTCGGGGTCCACGAGAACGGTCTGCACGCCCTCGGGGCCATTGGTCTCGACGGCGATGCGGGTGGCGCCGTGGTTGGTGTCCACGCCGGCGTCGAACGCCTTGCCGCCGGTCTGCTGCTCGGCCGTGG
>DATFDN010000301.1:0-3456 GCA_035252035.1 Acetobacteraceae bacterium
CTGGCGTTCGAGCCTGGCTCGGCCGTGCTGCCAGCCCCCGCGGCCGAGACGTTGCGCGCGTTCGCGCGCCGGCGGGGCGGCCACGCCATCGTCGTGACCGGCTACGGCGACGCGGACAGCGCCAACCCGGATGTCCAGGCCAAGGCGCTCGCGCTCGGGCTGCAACGCGCCCAGGCCATGGCCCAGGCCCTGGCCGCCGATGGCGTGCCGCAACAATCGGTGCGGATCGAGGCGCAAGCCGGTGGCAGGGGCGGGGCGGCTCGGATTATAGAGTAGCCGCTCCCCGTCCCCGCCCAGGCCCGAAAGACAAAGCGCGCATGACCAGCGAGTTCCACCGCATCCGCCGCCTGCCGCCCTACGTGTTCGCCGAGGTCAACACCGCCAAGGCGCGTGCCCGTGGCCAGGGCGCCGACATCATCGATCTCGGCATGGGGAACCCCGACAGCGCCACGCCCGCCCATATCGTGGCCAAGCTGGTCGAGGCGGTGCAAGACCCGCGCACCCACCGCTACTCGACGAGCAAGGGCATCCCCGGCCTGCGCCGCGCGCTCGCCGCCTACTACCAGCGCCGGTTCGGGGTCGCCCTGGACCCGGAGACGGAGGTCATCGCCACGCTCGGCTCCAAGGAGGGGCTCGCCAACCTGGCGTCGGCCATCACCAGCCCCGGCGACACCATCCTGGTGCCCAACCCCTCCTACCCGATCCACCAGTTCGGCTTCATCATCGCCGGGGCGGCGGTGCGCAGCGTGCCGGCGACGCCGGACGAGGAGATGCTGCGCGCCCTCGATCGCGCCGTCCGCCATTCGGTGCCGAAGCCGACGGCGCTGATCGTGAACTTCCCCTCCAACCCCACCGCCTACCTCGCCGACCTCGAGTTCTACCGCGAGATCGTCGCCTTCGCCCGCCGCCACGAGATCTGGGTGATGAGCGACCTCGCCTACGCCGAGATCTACTTCGGCGGCCGCGTCCCGCCCTCCATCCTGCAAGTGCCGGGCGCCAAGGACGTGGCGGTGGAGTTCACGAGCCTCTCCAAGACCTACTCCATGCCCGGCTGGCGCATGGGCTTCGCCGCCGGCAACCCAAGGCTGATCGCGGCGCTGGCGCGCATGAAGTCCTACCTGGACTACGGCGCCTTCACCCCCATCCAGGTCGCGGCGACGGCGGCGCTGAACGGGCCGCAGGACTGCGTGGCGCAGATGCGCGCGCTCTACCGGGAGCGCCGCGACGTGCTGATCCGCGGCCTCGCCCAGGCCGGCTGGCAGGTGCCCAGCCCGGATGGCTCGATGTTCGCCTGGGCGCCGATCCCCCCGGCCTACGCGCATCTCGGCTCGCTCGAATTCAGCAAGCTCCTGCTGGACCGTGCCAAGGTCGCGGTTGCGCCCGGCATCGGCTTCGGCGAGCATGGCGATGGCTTCGTGCGCATCGCCCTGGTCGAGAACACGCACCGGCTGCGCCAGGCGGTGCGCAGCATCCGCGCCTTCCTGCAAACGGGCAGCAACCGGGCCGAGCCCGCGCCCGTGGCCGAGAGCGTGGCATGACCCGCCCGCTCTCCATCGGCCTTGCCGGCTTGGGCACGGTCGGCGCCGGCGTGCTGCGGCTGTTGCGCGAGAATGCCGAGACCATCGCCGCCCGCGCCGGCCGTCCCCTCGCCGTCGCCGCCGTCTCCGCCCGCGACCGCGCGCGCGATCGGGGCGTCTCGCTCGCCGGTCTGCGCTGGTACGACGATCCGGTGGCGCTCGCCGCCGATCCGGGCATCGACGTGGTGGTGGAGCTGATCGGCGGCGCCGACGGCCCCGCCCGTGCCCTGGTGGAATCCGCGCTGACCGCGCGCAAGCCGGTGGTCACGGCGAACAAGGCGATGCTCGCCATCCACGGCGCGGCGCTCGCCGCCACCGCCGAGGAAGAAGGCGTGCCGCTCGGCTTCGAGGCGGCGGTCGCGGGGGGCATCCCCGTCATCAAGGCGCTGCGCGAGGGCTTGGCCGCCAACCGGATCGGGCGCATCGCCGGCATCCTGAACGGCACCTGCAACTACATCCTGACCCGGATGCAGGCGGAGGGGCGGGAGTTCGCCGAGGTGCTGGCCGACGCGCAGCGCCTGGGCTACGCCGAGGCCGACCCGAGCTTCGACATCGACGGCATCGACGCCGCCCACAAGCTCGCCATCCTCGCCGCTCTCGCCTTCGGCCGGCCGGTCGCCTTCGACGCCGTGCATGTGGAGGGCATACGGCGCATCTCCGCCCTCGACATCGGCTTCGCCGGCGAGCTTGGCTACCGGATCAAGCTCCTGGGCCTCGCGCGGGCGCACAACGGCGGGATCGAGGCGCGGGTGCATCCCTGCATGGTGCCCCACGCCGCGCCGATCGCGCGTGTCGATGGCGTGTTCAATGCCGTGGTGATCGAGGGCGATTTCGTGGGTCGGGTGATGCTGGAAGGGCGCGGCGCCGGCGCCGGTCCCACCGCCTCGGCCGTGGTCGCCGATCTCATCGACATCGCGCGCGGCCGCTCCACCCCGGTTTGGGGCGCGGCCGCGGGCGCCCTATCCAACGCGCCCTCGGTGCCGATGGACCGGCACGTGGGCTGCTATTACCTGCGTCTGATGGTGGTGGACCGCCCCGGCGTGATCGCCGATGTCACGGCGATCCTGCGCGATCTCGGCGTGTCGCTGGAATCGATGCTCCAGCGCGGCCGGGCGCCAGGCGAGGCCGTGCCGGTGGTGCTCGTCACGCACGAGACCGAGGAGAGCGCGATGCGCGCCGCGCTGGCCCGGATCGCGGCGTTGGAGACGGTGATGGAGCCGCCGGCCCTGGTGCGGATCGAGCCGGGGTGAGGGGAGCGAAGCCGCCGCTTCTGCCGGGGCAGCGTTTCGGGCGGGTTGATCGGCCGTCGCATCGCGCCACGGAAACGCCCCGCCGGCTCCGTGCGAAAATCTTGATCCGCAAGGAGGGTGCCCGGCTTTTCGCGGAGTATGGCGTCGGCGCGGTTGGTCTTGGGCGAGTCGCCGACGCGCTCGGGATGAGCAAGGCCGCGCTACAAGGCTATTACGCCAATCGCCGCGACCTGCTCCTCGACATGCTGGACGAGCACCTGTTCGAGCTCAACGAGGCTGTCGGGGCGGCCTTCGACGCCCGGCCAGCCGGCCCGTCCAGGCTGGAGGCGGTGGTCGCCGCCTGGCTCGACCACGTCGCGGCCGACCCGCACGCGCATCGCACGCTCCACTTTTCCGCCCACCTGTTGCCGCCGGAGCAGCGCGAGGCGGTATCGCTCAAGCACCGGATCTGCCTGGAGACCGCCTATCTGGCCCTGACTGGCGCCGCACCCGCCCTGGCCGAGCGGCCGGACCTGACCGAGCCGCTGCTCGGCACCATGCGCGCCCTGCTGGACGACCCGACCACCTGGCCGGAACCGGAATCCCTGGAGGACCGCACCCGCCGCGCCCGCCGCGCCACCGGCATGATG
>DATFDN010000302.1:0-2842 GCA_035252035.1 Acetobacteraceae bacterium
CGTGGCGTCATGCACCAGCGGAGCGCCAGGCGCGGCGGCCTTCGCGGCGGTGGTGACGGCGGGCAGCGGATCGACATCGACGATCACCGCCTCGGCGGCGTCGCGCGCCTGCTTCGCGGTCTCGGCCACCACCACGGCCACCGGGTCGCCCACGAAGCGCACCTTGTCGGTGGTCAGCGGCGGCTGCACCGGCTTCGGCATGTCCGAGCCGTCGCGGTTCTTGAACGCCGCGCCCGACGGCATCGGGCCAAGCCCGGCGGCAACCAGATCGGCCCCGGTGAACACCCCCAGCACGCCTTCCGTCGCCCTCGCGGCCGTGGTGTCGATGCCGCGTATGCGGCCATGCGCGTAGCTGCTGCGCACCATCACCGCGTACGCTTGGCCGGGCAGGGTGATATCGTCAGTGTAGCGCCCCTCGCCACGCAGGAGCGTCGGGTCTTCCTTGCGCGGCACCGGCTGGCCGACCGCGTATTTCGTGTCCACCTGCAAAATGGCGTCGAATGGCGCGTCCATCGCTTACCTCGATTCCCTCGCGTTCAGTGGGACAAGCCTCTCGCCGTCGCGCTCGCCCCCTCCCCTTGCGGGAGGGGCCGGGGGAGGGGCTCTCAATCGGTCAACAGCGGGGGCTGCTGGTCTCAGGGCGGACCATGCCCCCGGATGGCGGGCGCGGCAAGCGATCGGCCGCGCTCACTTCCCCCGGAATGAAGGCTTGCGCTTCTCCTTATAGGCCCGGATGCCTTCCTGCATGTCGGCGCTGCCACGCACGCGGGCGATGGCTTGGCTGGTGGCGACCATCCGCTCCACCGGGCCAGCCGGCATGATCTCGGACACAAGTCGCTTCAAGGTGCCCATGACCAGCGGCGCGTGGCCGAGCATCTCCTCGGCCATCGCGATAGCCTCGGCCTCGTGCCGCCCGTCCGGCACCACGCGGTTGACGAAGCCCACCTCGTACGCGCGCCGCGCCGGCACCTTGGACCCGAGCAGCATCATCTCCATCGCCAGATGGTGCGGCATCCGCGTCACCAGCGAGCTGATGATCCCGCCGGTGGTTCCGAGCTTGGCCTCCGGGTAGTAGAACACCGTGCTCTCGGCGGCGACCAGCAGATCGCACATCATCACGAGCACGATGCCGCCGCCGACGCACCAGCCCGAGGTCGCGGCGATGATGGGCTTGTCGGTGGTGAACCCGACGCCTGGAACGCAGCGCCACAGCTCCGGCAAATCGGAGACATCGGCACCGGCGGTGAAGGCGCGCTCGCCAACGGCGCTGAGGACGGCAACGCGCTGATCAGAGGCGTCGAACGCCTGGAAGGCGGCCTGCAACTCCTCGGCGGCCGCCTTGGAGATCGCGTTCAGCCGCTCTGGCCGGTTGATTCGGATGACCGAGACCGCGCCCCGCCGATCGACTTCAACCACGTTCATGACCCACTCCGTCTCACACCCCGCCCAGGAAAGCCCCGATATGGGCCTTCACGAACTCCGCCGCCGCCGCCAATTCGGTCAGCACCGGCGTCGGCGCGGCGGCGATCCGCCGCGCGTGGAGATTCGGGTCCGAGCCGGCCGTCGGCAGTTGCGCCGCCGCTGCCGACAGCGCCTTCTGCATGTCGTTCGGCGGCCGGAGCTTCGCCGCGATCACCGCCGCCGGCGTGGTCAGGGGCGGCGGCGCCGCGATCCGGTCCGGCCCATCGTTGACGGCCGTGCCGCTCAGCGCCGGCAGCAGATCGGGTGCCGCGGCATCGCGCGCCGTGAGCGGCCCGAGACCGAACAGCTTTCGCAAGGTGGCGATGATCGTCGTGTGATCGAACGGGACAGGCCCGGCCGGGCGGATGATGCTGCGCGGCGCGATCATGGGCGAGACGATCACCGCCGGGACGCGAACCCCGAACCGGTCGAAGGTGAACCCGTTGCCATAGGGCGGACCGGGGGGTGTGGCGGGCGGCGGCGGCACGTGATCATAGCAGCCGCCATGCTCGTCGTAGGCGATGACGAGCAGGGTCTCACGCCATCCCGGTCCGGCGCGGAGCGCGTTGTACACCGACGCGATCAGCGCCTCGCCAAGCAGGATGTCGTGCGGCGGATGCTCGTCGTTCGGCACCTGCCCGAGCAGCACGTCGGTGAAGTAGCGCGGTTCGATGAAGCTGTAGGAGGGCAGCGTGCCATTCCCCGCGTCGGCCAGGAAGGTCGCGAAGGGACGGAATCCCTTCGTGGACTCGCGCCAGATCCGCGACAGCGTGGACGCCTGGGGCACGTCGTGGAAATAGATGCGCCACGTCTTGCCAACCGCGTCCAGCAGGTTGAACACGGTTGGCATCGTATAGGGGAAATGATAGGGCGCGTTGTTCACCCAGCCCCCAGCCGTGCCGCAATGGACGAAGAACCGGTTGGGCCAGGTCTGGCAAGGTGCCGAGGCGAACCAGCGGTCGCTGACGCCGAACGCGGTGGCAAGCGTGCTGAGCACCGGAAGCTGCCCCGGCGTGAAATAATGCATCACCGCGCGCGGGTCGCGCGGCGCCGTGCCGGGCTGGCGCATGTAGTTATCGACGAACCCGCCCATCGGGCTGGCACCGTCGAGCCCATTGATCTGCACGGCGATGTCGGCGAACAACTCGCCAGGATCCGGATTAGGGATCATGGTCGTCGCCGCGTCCATGCCTGGCTCGTTCCAAACCGGAACACGCTGCGTGGTGCCGTCCGGCTTGTGCCAGATATTGCTCTCCTCCCCGGTGAGCCCGTCGAAGCCGCGCGTCCCATCGCGCACCTTCCCGAGCACGCTGTCGAACGAGCGGTTCTCCAGCATCAACACGACGACATGCTTGATGGTCATGCGGTGTTTCCCTGAGCG